>JAZQVQ010000269.1:0-14133 GCA_045631825.1 Eubacteriales bacterium
TGCAGGGACCGTATCTGAAGTTGGCAGTGGGTCCTCCGACATCGTGGATGTAACCCTTGAAGCCTTTAAGTGTTGTTAGCAAGCTTGCCTCCGAAAGTACAGATTCTATACTTCGTGAGACAACATTTCTTCCCTGATGAAAGGCTATTGAACAAAATGCACAACCGCCGAAACAGCCTCTGTTGTGCGAAATAGAAAATTCAACCTCGCTTATGGCACTTATACCGCCGACCTTGTCATATATAGGGTGCCAGGTTCTTGTGTAGGGAAGGGAATAGACGTGGTCAAGCTCCTGCCGTGACAAAAGAGCAGACGGCGGATTCTGAACAATTTTTTTGTTGTCGTAATATTCCACTATAGCCTTTCCGTCAATGGGGTCCATATTCTTGTATTGAATGGCAAAAGCTTTTGCATATTTTTCTTTGTCGGTTTTAAGCTCATCATAACTGTAAGTGTCGGAATACAAAAACTTTGGAGTATAGTCAAGAGGAACGCTGACAACGGTTCCCCTTACGTCACGTATTTTTTTGACGGGTACACCCTTGTCGAGTAGCTTTGCTATTTCGACGATGCTCTTTTCACCCATCCCGTAGGATAAAATATCTGCACCCGAATCAATAAGAACGCTCCGCCTTACCTTGTTGTCCCAGTAATCATAATGGGCAAAACGTCGCAAGGAAGCCTCAAGCCCACCGATTATTATGGGAACATCTCCGTATGCCTGACGTATGCGATTGCAGTATACTATAACCGCTCTGTCGGGACGCAGTCCCATTTTCTTTTCGGGAGAATATAAATCCTCACTTCTTCTCTTTTTTGATGCAGTATAGTGGGCAACCATTGAGTCTATGTTTCCGGAACTTACAAGAAACGCAAGTCGGGGTTTGCCGAAAACACATACACCTTTGCCGCTTTTGTCTTTGTAAGCCTCTTTAAAATCTGGCTGTGGAATAATGCCAACCGAGAAACCGCAGTCCTCTAAGACACGAGAAATGATAGCCGTGCCAAAACTCGGGTGGTCCACATAGGCATCACCCGTGACATATACAAAATCAACAGTTTCTTTTCCGTCAAGCTCTGCAGGGCTTACGGGGAGCGGTTTGACACCGAGCGTTGTAAGGGCTTTCAAAATTTACCTCGTCGATTAAACAATCAGTTTATATTTCCCGATTTAATATCACGTCTTATTTCGTTTATCATATTTTCAAACTCAAGAGAACGCTTAATCTCGCTTTCAACATTTGCAACAGATGACATAATGGTTGTGTGGTCTCTGTTGAAATACTTTCCTATGATGGGATAAGTCATATCCAGCATTGTACGCATAAAATAAACAACTAAGTGACGGGCAGAAACGATGGACTTGGAACGCTTGCTGCTTTTTATATCTTCCTCGGGAATTCCGAATTTCTGGGATATGTAAGTTACGATTTTTTCGGGAGTAACAGCCTCGGCAGCACTTGTAAGTACATCGTTTACAACAACTTTTGCGTGTTCCATATCAATGTCCTTGCCCTGAATAAAAGCAAGTGCACGCATTTTTTTCAACGCACCCTCGATTTGACGTACATTGTCCTTGATGTTTTCGCCAAGATACATAAGCACATCGTTTGGAACTTTTATACCAAGATTCTGTGCCTTGCGTTTTAAAATAGCAACTCTCAACTCAAGGTCGGGTGCCTGTATGTCTACTATAAATCCCATTTCAAAGCGGGATTTTAATCTTGTTTCAAGAGTTTTCATATCCTTTGGAGGTCTGTCGGACGAAACAATAATTTGCTTTCCTGATTCAAACAGAGCATCAAAAGTATGGAAGAATTCTTCCTGAACACTCACCTTACCTGCGATAAACTGAATGTCATCGACAACCAAAACATCAGCTTTTCTGTACTTTTCACGAAATTGTACAGGTGCTTTTATCGCAAGGGATTCTATAAGCTCGTTTGTAAAATCCTCTCCCTTGACTCTTAAAATGTTGTAGGTCGGATAATTCTTTACAATCTCACGTGTTATTGCGTGAAGAAGATGAGTTTTTCCAAGTCCGGGGTCTCCGTAAATAAAGAGAGGGTTGTAGGTTTTGTCGGAGGGGTTCTGAGCAACAGTTCTTGCTGTTGTGTATGCAAGCTTGTTAGAGCTTCCGACAACAAAATTTTCAAATGTATACTCAGGAAGAATGTCCGGAAAAGATGGTGACACAAGAACTTGTCCGGGCACTAAATCGTCGTCGATAGGTCTTATTTCCGAGGACAGATAACTGTTGTCCATCCGTCTGTATGTAGGTGTCTGGACAGGGGGAATGACAGAGGGGGTGTTTTTCTCCTGATTTTCATTGTAAAGAATGTCAGCAAGGCAGTTTTCGAAAGTGTCTTTTTCAGTAGAAATGGGCACAATTTTAACTTCAAAACCGAGAATTTCAGCAACAGCAGCCTTGATGTCATCAAGATAACGTGTCTGTATAACCTTTTTCTTGAGGTCCTCGTCGACACTGAAATATGCAGTGTCCTCGGTAAGAACCTTGAGCGTCATGCTGTCAAACCACAGACGCATGGACACATTTGAAAAATTCAAGTTTTCCTGGAGCTTGACTTTCGCCATTTCCCATATTTCATTTTCACTTGCCAAAACTATCATTCCTTTCGATTTGCATATAAAGACATCTTATATTATACACTTGAAAGAACTTTAAGTCAAGTGTGCATTTTAACGAAATTAAAAACCCGCTTTACACTTTTGTAAAACAGGTTTTGTCTTTTATGCCAAACTGTCAAGAAATCATTTCAGAACCGATTTTGTAATCGCTCCAACTTCCGTTTTTGTTCATTTGACTTGTGCAATTGCTGAAATAGTATGCAGCAAGAGAGCTTCTGAATTTAAAAGCATCAAATTCAAGAGAGTATTCGCCGGAAGAATCCTTTTCTTCTATAGCAAAGAAACAGCCGTCTTCCCAGTGCGTAAAGCTTTTGGGTGTATTTGTGCCGTTTCCTGAACTAAGATATCCGTTTGATGAAAGCTCGTCAAGTGTCATTGTGTGGACAGTAGTGATGTTTTTGTCCCACCCAAAACTTAACGCAACAGCCGCTTTTTCTGCATCAGTAAGACGTGTCTTTGATAAGTCAACGGAAATCTGCGTAATGTCCGACGAATTCAAAGCCTTGTCTTTTTCCCATAAATCATCAAGTACGTCGAGATAAAGCTCGCATAAATCATTAAACCCCGTGTTTATTTCGTTTATACTTTTAACTGTACCAAGCTTAGCGGGAAAAGTTTCAAGTATATCGCCGTCATATTCTATTCTGACAAGAGAGCCTTCGTCGAATTCTCTGTTTGTAAGATTTGAAGTGCTGAGCGTATAGACAGAGCTTTCGTTTCCGTTTATGTCGGCAAGTAAAAGCATATTTTCGTCGTGCTCTATAACTCTGCATTCCATGGTGACAAAGGAGATGTCTGTATTGTCATAATTTACAGAATTGGGGTTCTTGTTGTTTCCAATTGAAGTGTTTTTGTTGTTGTTTTTGCCTGCAATATTGTGCTCCGACCTGGCTCTTTCGTCAAAATCTTCGTCTATATCGAATTCGTCCGATAAATCCTCGCACGAGGTCAAAAATAAAAATATGGTACAGAAAATAATGATAGCTATTTTTACTTTTTTCATATATTTTACCTCCTGTTTTTTATTATAGACGAAAAAAAGAAAAAAATGTTTCGATAAGTAGAAAAATACAGAAAAGTTATCTTGTGTTAAATTAGCGTAATTTATAAGTTTACTTGTTTCAACCGCTGATAATGGCAGAAGTTTTAGGAGTCCCAAGACCTGTGCAGAAATCCCAGCCGACTCTTGCGGAAAACCTTGAATTTCCGCCACGAGTGACATCATCAAAATAGTTTTGCGGAATGTTGTAATTTGTAGCACCTGCAAGGGTATAAAAATACCTTGCCATATTGTTTGAGTATAAACTTGCAGGTCTTTGCTGTAATATGCAGGCACATATTGCACTAAGTGCCGTGCAGGCAAAGCTTGTGCCTCCTGATGTAACCCACCCCTTACCATAAGGTCCTTCTGTCATATAGATGCAAACTCCCGGATCTGTGTCGGCGTAAAATGCACAGTCGGGGGTTGCTCTTTTTTGTCCCGACAAACCGGAAATTCCGTCAAATATGCTCTGCCATACGGGTATGCTCTCGTATTTGCTCGGTCCACCTCCGCCAAAACGCCAGGCAGATTGATTTTGTATGTCGGGGGTGGAGGGGACGGTATTGCTTTGAATGTCAAAACTCGTTCCGCCTACACTTAACACCATTTTTGAGCAGGACGGAAAAACGGGAATTCCCCCGGTGTCTCCGGCTGATGCTACAAATACACTTTCACTGCTTGACATACTGCTGTTGTACTCGCTTTGCGATAAGAATTCTCCGCTGCCAAAGCTCATACATATTACATCTGCCCCTTTGCTTACTGCATACCTTACGCACGAGAACATATCACGCATTGAGTTGCTTTTTGCAAACAAGGCGAGAATATTTGCCCTTGGAGCAAGGGCGTGAATCCACTGTACGTCAAGAGAGGATTCGTTTATCCATTCCTGCAGGGTGTAATCTGCCTTCCCGTCGGGGTATTCTATTGTAAGAGAAGCGTCGCCGAGTGAAAAAGTGTCGCTGAAAACCTGCAAGTCCTGTCGCAGAAAATTGTTGTAAAATGCTTCAATGACAGCAACGGTTGTACCCGCTCCTGTAAAAGATGGCTCAAGGGAATAAATTTCCCGCAGCTGGTCAGGGGTAAAACCGTTTTGATGAGTAGTTGTCGGAGTGCCACCTGTTGTGATGTGCGGTTTTACGAACGGCTGAAAAATGGGGTATCTGGGGTATAATGGACAAAGCGGTGTATTATTCATTCAAAGCACCTCAAAATCAGATATTTTTAATTTATAATATGTTTTTGCAGCAAAATTGATAAAAAAAGAAAATGTTACATTAAAAATATGCCGAATTTAAAGTTTTGTTCTTGACTATACAAAAAAAACATTGTATAATAATGTGTAAAAATATAAGCAATGAGAGGAAAGGTATCAAAAATATGGAAAAGTACGCCAATAAATTTGCAAAGGAAGGTCTTACCTTTGATGACGTTCTGCTTGTGCCAGAAAAAAGTGACGTTATGCCTAAAGCTATTGATTTAACAACAAACCTGACAAAACAAATCAAACTCAACATACCCCTTATGACATCAGCTATGGATACAGTCACCGAGTCAAGAATGGCGATTGCCATAGCAAGAGAGGGCGGAATTGGTGTTATTCATAAGAATATGTCTGCAGAAAAACAGGCTGACGAGGTTCTTAAGGTTAAGAGAAGCGAATATGGTGTAATTTTCAATCCTTTTTCACTCACCCCGAATAACTATGTTTATGAAGCCGAAGAGCTTATGGCTAAATATAGAATATCCGGTGTGCCGATAGTAGATGACGATAAAAAGCTTGTCGGTATAATAACAAACCGTGATATGAGATTCTTAAGAGATTATAATGACCGCATAGGCGATGTTATGACAAAGGATAACCTTGTAACATCACATATCGGAACAACGCTTGAAGAAGCAAAGGATATTCTCTGCAGGGCAAAGGTTGAAAAGTTGCCCATCGTAGATGAAAACGGCGTTTTGTGCGGACTTATCACCACAAAAGATATACTTAAAGCAGAAACATACCCCAACAGTGCAAGAGATAAGAACGGCAGACTTCTGTGTGCAGCGGCAATAGGCGTTACAACAGACGTTCTCGAGAGAGCAACAGCACTTATTGATGCAGGTGTTGACGCACTTGTTCTTGATTCGGCTCACGGACATTCAAAGAATATACTTGATTGTGTTTATAAGGTTAAAAATGCTTTTCCGGATGCACAGATTATTGCGGGAAATATAGCCACTGCCGAGGCGGCACACGACCTTATTTCCGCCGGTGCAGATGCTGTTAAGGTTGGTATAGGCCCCGGTTCTATCTGTACAACACGTGTTGTTGCAGGTATAGGTGTTCCGCAGATTACAGCGGTTTATGACTGTGCAAATGAAGCAGCCAAGACTTCAACTCCGGTTATTGCAGATGGTGGTATAAAATATAGCGGAGATATAACAAAGGCAATAGCAGCAGGCGGAGACGTTGTTATGATAGGTTCGCTTGTAGCGGGATGTGAAGAAAGCCCCGGAGAAAGCGAAATCTATCAGGGCAGACGTATTAAGGTCTACAGAGGTATGGGTTCTCTTGCGGCTATGGAGCATGGATCAAAGGACAGATACTTCCAGGCAGACCAGAAAAAGCTTGTTCCCGAGGGAGTTGAAGGACGTGTGCCTTACAAGGGAACTCTTGCTGAAACTGTGTTCCAGCTCATAGGCGGCTTGCGTGCAGGTATGGGATATTGCGGAACGCATAATATAGAGGAGCTTAAGACAAATGCACAATTTGTACGTATAACAGGTGCAGGTCTACGTGAATCACATCCTCACGACATTCATATCACTAAAGAAGCTCCAAACTATAGTGCAGTCAGAGACTAACAGCAAAGTCTGTGTATTTTGATTTATAAAAAGAGGGTGCGAGAAATGAGAAAAGTGTTTCGTGTAACTAAAAAGTGCGTTGCATTATTCTTGTTTGTCGCACTTTTTTCGTCGGCACTTCAGTTTGATTTATATGCAAGCTATAATGATGAGAGATTCAACAGTTATGAAAATATGAATCCCGATGACGATAAACCGGGATATGTCGTCCCCACCCTTTACAGACAGGACGCGGTGTATCAATACGTAAAAACGTTTCCCCTAGTTGTTTCGGGCGGTGTTGAGTATGTGCCGATATCTCTCTTTACGCAGTTTTCATATCTTTCTGTAACTTATAGTAAAACAAGCGATAATTTTTATATGTCCAATAGCGAAACAGGAAGATTTGTGACATTTGATGTGCGTAGAAATATAGCCGAAACCGACCAGGGGCATCTCATTAAAATTATCACAAGACTCTTTTACAGAACAAGATATATTCCCGTAAAAGATGTTGCGGAAATATTTGATCTTACGGTTGAAATTTACGATAATAAGGAAATGGGTGTCTATGCCGTAAGACTTTGCGATTCGTCGAGAAAATATACTCTTTCTCAGCTTATGGAAAACTATCTTCCTAAGAAAATAGTGCCACAGGTACGACCTGAGCCTGTTATTAAGGTTGATCCCGATGACAATCAGCCTTCTGGCGACGGACAAAATCCGGTTGTGCCAAAACCTGTCGATCCTTATGAAAAAGTTGCAAAGAGAAATTTTTATCCGCTGTTTGAAAATATCTCGAGTCCATATAGTGAAGAACTGATAAATACCCTTTCCTATTATAATCAGGGCTTCACTTTTGTTGTGAAAAGTGATGAGGTTATACAGAACAGCGGTAAAATAAGGGCAGTTCTTGTCGGCAAAGGAACACTTGCTGTATCGGCAGACGAGGGACTTTTCAGTCACGAAATGACACCTTTGCAGTATGCACAAAAGCTGGTGCAGGAGTTTGAAAAGGCAAACAAAGCTTTAAGCGTTGTTTGCAAGCAAAAGACAAGACTTTGTGTTTTGCCAAGAAACATAGACATGCATCTGCTTGAAAGCAAAGACTTCCTCTCAGTTTTGGATGAGGCAGGGTATGTTGTTGTCAGGACGGATTTTGCAATAAATGATTATCCTGAAAATGCAAACATAAGTCCATATACAGTAGTTTCAGATGTAAAAAAGGCAATAGTTGACTGTGCGGATAAAAATAAAGAAGGAACCCTGAGGGCAAGGTTTTTTGTTGGTGCAGCTTCAAAAACATATGCTGCCGAAATTTCAAGATTTATAAATAAGTACAGTCAGTTTTCAAGCTATAGTATAAATGAAACTTCATTTGGTAAAACCTCCTGAAGTCTTGGTAAAAGGAAATATAAAATCGAAAGGCGGCAATTTAATGGACAATAGAAAAAAGAGAATACTCGTTGTTGAGGACGAGAGAGATATTGCTGAGATAATTTTATATAATATACAACGTCAGGGGTATGAAGCAGAAGTAGCTTATGACGGCGAAAAGGGACTTGCCCTTGCTCTGTCTGGGAAGTTTGATCTTATATTGCTTGACGTTATGCTTCCCAAAATGGACGGGTTTGAAATCTGCCGCAGGGTTCGTATGCGTCTTGATACGCCTATTATTATGCTCACGGCAAGAGAGGAAGAAAACGATAAGATTATGGGGCTTGATCTTGGAGCTGATGACTATATGACAAAGCCATTCAGCCTTGGTGAACTTACCTCGAGAATAAAAGCCAACATAAGAAGATACTCCGGCGAGTCGGTGGTTGTCAAAGATAACAGCAAGCCGGAGCAAATAGAAATAATAGAAGTCGAAGATTTGCAGATTGATACAAATTCATATACCGTCAGGAAAAATGGTACGGAAGTCTCTTTGTCAAAACAACAGTATGAGCTTCTTGTTTTTCTGGCACGGAATCGTGGCAAAAAGTATCGTCAGGAAGCACTGCTCGAACAGGTCTGGGGATATGATGATTATTATGGAGATCTTAGAACGGTTGACGTAACGGTTGCAAGACTCAGAAAACAGATAGAGGATAATCCGTCGGAGCCTAAAATAATAAAGAATAAACGTGGACTTGGGTATTATATTGATTGACCTTGTTTGTTTTCTGATATTTTAGTATACGGAGGAAAAAATTTTGTATAAAAGTCTAAGTTCAAAGCTGGTTTTGATTTTCATAGTATTTATGATAGCCGTAATGGCAACTGTCGGGGTATTTTTGCTCAACAGCGTTTTTAATTTTTATACAAATGAGTTTCTGGTGCAAATAGAGGATGGGTTTTCTGATGATATATGTCAGAAGCTTTCCGATGCACTTGACTCGGAGGATTATGCCGTTTCCCAGAAGGAACTTATGTTGGCATATTCGGGTATTTTCGGTTTCGATAACCATAGGAATTTTTACATACTCGACAGTGATGCAAATGTGCTTGAAACATCTGATGATGAAACAAAGAGTCTCACAAAAACGCAGAATCTTCTTACGGCGATGAATGGAAAAAACGGGTATTCTCAGTCGTATGGGACAGATTTTCTCGATTATGCTTTGTGTGTAAAATCAAGTGACAGTGAAAATTTCTGCATAATTTACATAAAGGACGATCTTTCCGAAATGAGAGAGCTTTCCTTTATGCTTTTTTCAATCATAGTGCAGGCACTTTTGATTGGACTTGTAATTGCTCTTATAATGGCGTTTTTTCTTGCAAAGGCAATTACCCGTCCTATACAGGTTGTAACAACGGGAACAAAAAAGATTTCAACGGGGGAATATTCTCATAGACTTAAAATACGTTCGGGCGATGAAATAGGAACACTTGCAAAAAACTTCAACTCAATGGCACAGGTAATAGAAAATACACTCGACGAGGTTTCTGGAGAACGTGAAAAGCTAAGGAATGTGTTTAACCGCCTCAATGCCGGAGTTGCGGCTTTTGATGAAGACGGAGAACTTCTTCATATAAACCAGAGTGCTCTTTCTATGCTGTCGCTTCCTGAAAATAATGTACCTACATTTAATGAACTGACAGCGGCTCTTGGTGTTCCTGAAATAACCATGCAGCTTTTAAAAAACAGTGGAAGTATCCACGTCGATGAAAAAACTCTTTGTGACGTGCAGACAAGAGAACTTGTTGTTTCGATAGATTTTGGCGTGTTTGGTTATGACGGTGCGGCAAAATCCGGATTTATTGTGGTTTTCCAGAATATAACCGAGGCAGCACTTCTTGAAAAGAACAGACGTGAATTTATAGCAAACGTTTCACACGAGCTCAGGACACCGCTTACAAGCGTAAAGGGAGCAACGGAAACTGTCGTGCAGGATCCCGAAATGCCCGATTCCATAAGAGACAGGTTTTTAAATATAGTTTTGAACGAGTCAGACAGAATGACGAGAATAGTGCAGGATCTGCTTGTTCTTTCAAGACTTGATAACAGAAGAATGTCCTGGAAGCCATCAAAGTTTGATTTGGCTCTGGCAGTAAATCAGATGTGTGCAGCGTTGAGGGCAGATGCTCAGGCACACGGGCAGACACTTGATTGCTCCGGAATTCCGACAGGTACAGTTTTGCCGATTTTTGCAGATAAAGAACGTATAGAACAGGTGCTTACCAATATAATAGGTAACGCAATAAAGTATACCAAGGAAGACGGTTTTATAAAAGTATCTCTTGAGCAGAATGACAATCTGTATAAAATTTCAGTAAGCGATAACGGCGTTGGAATTCCCAAAGATGATATTGAGCATTTGTTTGAACGTTTTTACAGAGTTGATAAATCAAGGTCGACTGATGCAGGCGGAACAGGACTTGGCTTGTCCATAGCCAAGGACATAGTTGATGCACATAACGGAAATATACAGGTGCAAAGTGAATTTGGTAAGGGCACTACCGTTACAATTGTTTTGCCTATAGATACAAGAGTCGGAACAGAAGAAAAAGAATAATCAACCAATAAGGATAATAAATACCGCAAGGCGAAAACCTTGCGGTATTTTTGTATGCATTTGATAGGGTTATTTTTTTAAGGCAAAACTCTTTACTACTATATAAGTTGTCGGTCCTCCGATTATACCCGAAATCAGATACGATATAATTTCAGAAAAACCAAGTATGTTTAAAAAGATGATGACACATACATTTTGTATAATGAAGTTTGGAATATATGAGGCACAAAAACGTAAATACCGTAAAGCCTTGGGGTTTTCCTTAAAGGTTATTTTGATGTTTACAAAATATAAAAGGGTTATGTTTATAAAATAACCTATCAGGAAAGAAACGTTGGGGTTGCATATAAGCGAAAACAAAAACTCAAGTATCGTACCTGTAATTATACCTATGCAACCTATGACTGAATAAGTGATAAACTCACGGGATAATAATTGCTTTTTCAGTTTTTGAATAAAAGAGGTTTTTGCTTTCCAGTCGACAACATCGCCGTCAGGCGTTATGAGATGACAATGCTTTGATAAAAGTGCAAGGGGAGTATCTGAAAGCGAATCGGAATAAAACCCGTCTATCTGTGAGTCGTCGTAAAATTCACTGTAACGCAAAACCTTTTCTTTGCCGTAACAGTTTTCTCCTGTGTATTTTCCTGTTTTTTTGTCAACACGAGATGCTATAAGACGTTCTACCCCAAGCTCTTTGCATATAGGCGTAAGCAAGAATTCGGGAGAAGCGGATATGATAACATCCGTCGGAGACTTAATTTTGTGATACCACGGGAAAATACGTGACCTGTTTGCTTTCCAGAAAGAGCCTATTTCTTCGTCGATATCATTAATATAAATCAGAAAACGATACATAACTTCTTTGAATTTTGTCTTACTGCAAAATCCCAAAGAATACTTTATAAAAGCAAGAATAAGCGAGGGTACGCTAAACAGAATTTTCGGGTGTCTCCTGAGGCAAAAAAAGTAAAACCTCGCAGTGCTGTCACCGCGAAAAATTGTTTTGTCAAAATCAAAAACATTCATTGATTTACCACCATATATAAATAATTGATAATTAAATTTCAGAAGTAAAATTACTACATTCAGTATAACATACATAAAGATGCTTTTCAAGTACAACAAAAAAATAAAGAATAAATTTTGTGATGGAATATGTCGATACAACAAGAGATAGATAGAATTGTATGATTATTTTGACAGTGTATGGCGTGTTGTGCGACAAAATGTCGAACGATTGTTCTTGCAAATGTATGCGGTGACGTTGTATAATTTTTTTAGAAAGGATGATGAAAATGAAAGATATACCAAAAGTCGCATTTGTCTGTGTAGGTGAAAATTCGCTTGAGCTTTCGGGAGCAATTTGCTGTGCGGGAAAACTGATACGGGTATTTCGGGAAAACGGATACAGTATAGGAGGGTGTTATTCCTGTATATCGCCGTCGACAAGCAGTGACTCTCTGAAAGAACGTATAAGAAACATGACATTCTGTAACGATGTTGTTGTGACTGTCGGAGCAGAAGGATTTAAAAAGACAGATGTAATGCCCGATATAATAGAATCACTATCGGATAAAAAAGCTCCTTTTTTTACATATTGGCTCAGTGCAGGGGATACAAATGCTGATGGATGTAATAGGGCACTGAACGGATTGGATGATGATTTTATTTACCCATCACGTGCGACGGCAGTTTTTTGTAATGAAACCCTCATTTTTAATATGCCCGATGATCCGATACTTGCAAAAAAACGGCTATGTGCCTTGCTCCCGTCAATAAATTATGTAATGAATAAAAATAATAAAAAGAATCCAAAGGAACTTTTGACGGTTGAAAACCTTATTTCTGAATATTTTCAAAACAAATCCATTTAAGTTTCAGCTTGTATTAATATCGTATTAATTTATTCTTTACTTTGTGTTCACCAAATTCAATGAAAATGAGAATATAATTAACGTAAAGAAAGTTGTTTATTAATTTTCTGAAAACATAATTATAAAAAAGCAGGAGGACACAAATATGGGACTTAAAATTCTTATTGCAGATGATGACGTAAATATTTGCGACTTGTTAAAACTTTACCTTGAAAATGAAGGTTATGAAATCGTAACGGCCAACGATGGTATAAAGGCTTTGTCTGCCTTTAAGATTTATGAGCCTGATCTGGTTCTTCTCGATATTATGATGCCTCGTAAGGATGGCTGGCAGGTGTGCAGAGAAATAAGAGAAATGTCTTCAAAGCCTGTTATTATGGTGACAGCAAAGGGAGATGTGTTTGATAAGGTTCTCGGACTTGAACTCGGAGCAGATGATTTTATCACGAAGCCTTTTGATATGAAAGAGGTTTCCGCAAGAGTTAAAGCTGTTCTTCGCCGTTATTCAGGACACGATAACGATGACAGCGAAGTTATCAAGTTTGACAATCTTGAAATAAGCTTGCAGAAGTATGAACTTAAGCTGTGTGGTAAGGCAGTAGATATTCCTCCTAAGGAACTGGAACTTCTTTATTTCCTTACATCTAATTATAACAGAGTATTCACAAGAGATCAGCTTCTTGATAAGGTCTGGGGATTTGATTACCTTGGTGACTCAAGAACTGTAGACGTTCACGTCAAGCGTCTCAGAGAAAAACTCGAGGGAGTTTCTGATAAATGGACTCTAAAAACAGTATGGGGCGTAGGCTATAAGTTTGAACTGATTCAACAGTAATGCTGCCTGATTTGAAAAGATGCAATTATAAGGACTGGGTGACAGACTCGGTCCTTTTTGCTTTTGTTATTAAATAATATGTATAGAAGAAAATGTTGGAAAATAAGGTAAAAGTATACGCAAATGAAAAAATATAAAAAATTTTGAAAAAGTACTTGACAACAAGAAGAAAAAGTGATAGAATTTAAAAGCTCACCGAGAGGGAGAGCGGAAGTATATCAAAGGAGCTTGAAAAAAAGTCAAAGAAAGATAAAAAAGTACTTGACAAGGGAGAGAAGATGTGATATACTGAATGAGCTGTCCTCGAGAGAGGGGAGCGAACGGACCTTGAAAATTGAACAACGAAAGACGAGAAAGCAAAGCGAATTGGAGATAGAGATATTGACAAGAGAAGCGAAGAGAACTCGTAAATTCCAAGAGTATAGCAAATTGAGAGATTTGCAAATACCCAAAAGAGAAAGTAAGAAGAGCGAAAGATAAAGCTTTAAAGAAAGACTAAATCTGTACCAAGTACAGAGGGGATATTTTTTTAGAGAGTTTGATCCTGGCTCAGGATAAACGCTGGCGGCGTGCATAACACATTCAAGTCGAACGGATTTAGCGACCAGCTTGCTGGTTGCGAAGATTAGTGGCGGACGGGTGAGTAACGCGTGAGCAACCTGCCTTTGTGAGGGGGATAACACAGGGAAACTTGTGATAATACCGCATAAAGCTTAGTAATAGCATTGATATTAAGTTAAAGGAGAAATCCGCATAAAGATGGGCTCGCGTCTGATTAGATAGTTGGTGAGGTAACGGCTCACCAAGTCGACGATCAGTAGCCGGACTGAGAGGTTGAACGGCCACATTGGAACTGAGATACGGTCCAGACTCCTACGGGAGGCAGCAGTGGGGAAT
>JAZQVQ010000270.1:0-7265 GCA_045631825.1 Eubacteriales bacterium
GTGAATGCAGAACCATAAGAAATTCCAACGTTAACCGTTACTATCGGCACAGTTGCAAGTGCATAAGTCTGTGCAAGCTTTGATGCTTCAAGACTTATCTTGCCACCTTCAGCCTCGCATTTAGCAGATAAACCACTTGTACCTACGAGATTTACTACCGAAATACCAAAAGTATCACAAAGCTTTACAAAATCCTGTGCTTTTCTGATAGCACCTGTACAAAGCTCACCGTTTTTATAAGCAGGGTTATTGGCAACAATACCACAAACAATCCCATTTATTGTGGCGAAGGCAGTTACCATTGATTTTGAATTTCCGGCAGAAAGTTCGTTATAAACACCACCATCGGCTATAGACGAAATTACATTGTGAACATCATATTCTTCGTTTGCAACAATATTTACTATCTCACCGGTTGCTCTGTTAGGATCATCCTGTATGCCGGTATAGATGTTTTTATCAAGTCTGTTTGAAGGAAGATATGACAAAATTTCTTTAACGCTTAAAAACGCTTCAGCCTGAGTTTTGGCAACATTTGCAACTATGCCCGTTTTATAAGCATTTTCGGACGTTGCTAGAGATTCATCGGCACCATTTTTAGCAAGTGTACTTGCAGGAGCAAACGAGAACGATGCTTTTTCGGACATAACAACAATATCAGACATTGAAGCAATAACTGCACTTGCACCGGATGTAACTCCACACAAAACTGCAATCTGCGGAACCTTTCCTTTAGCTAAAGCAACTTTTTTCATAACCAATCCATAGCCAGAAAGCACGTCGATTCCTTCTTCAAGCTTTGCACCATTTGAATCAAAGCAAGCGATAACAGGTGCTCCGTTTTTAAGTGCCATATCGTAAAGTGCTGTTATTTTTGCCGCTGCAGCTTTTGAAAAAGCTCCATTTAATCTTGCCGCATTCTGTGCATAAGCAAATGTGAGTCTTCCGTCAACGGCACCATAACCGCAAACAACCCCTTCGTACCCGTTAACGTCCGAAGTTCCAAGTTCATTTGCATATGCCTTGACAAAAGCATTTGTTTCAACAAAAGTTCCGGCATCGAAAATCATATCCATAAGCTCATAAGCGGTGTATTTACCATCTTTATGAAGCTTATCTGCGACAGTCTTATCAACAAGCAGCTTTTTTGCTTTCGCAAGACTTTCGCTTCTTTTTTGTAAATCCATAACTTTTCCTCCATATTATTTTTCAAAATGGCGTTATGCGAATCCAACTCTCGCCCCATTTTGATTGTATTATACAACTTTTTACCAATTTTTTCAATAGTTACCAATCAAAAAAATTACTATAAATTTGTTAATTTTTCTACATTCTCTGCAATACAGCTAAAATTGCATAAAAACAAAGTGAAATTACAACTAGAATTCTGAATTTTATTTTACCCGTTTTATGATTAAATAACACCATTGACAAAATTGACCCTGCTCCACCAGTGAAAAAGACATAAAAAGGAGTATTTTTTCAGGAATCCTGTACATATGTTTTTTCGCTAAAAGCTTGTCAATGCCAAATATCAAAAAAACGATTATATTCCATACAATTAAAAACTTCATTTTCACCTAAAAATGCACACGAATGTTCTTCGTGTGCAAAACAATATTATTTTATTACTTTACAAGTGAGTAAGTATCTCTTGCAATCATAAGCTCCTCATTTGTGGGAATAACGAGCATACGAACTTTTGCATCTTTTGTTGAAATATCAAACTCATCACTTGTTCTTGTAGCCTTTGTATTGATTGTTTCGTCAACTTCAACACCAATAAACTTAAGATTTTCACCGATTCTCGATCTGTATTTAGTGTTGTTTTCACCTATACCACCTGTGAATACAACTGCATCGATACCACCCATAGCAGCAGCAAATCCACCGATGTACTTTGTTATCTGGTGGCAGAGTATATTTTCAACAAGCTGACATCTCTTATTTCCATTTCTGGAACCTTCTTCAATATCCCTGTTATCACTTGTCACACCGGAAACTCCGAGAATACCGGACTTTTTATTCAAAATTGAATCAATTTCAGAAGCAGAGAGTCCTTCTTTCTGCATAAGGAAAGGAATAATTGCAGGGTCTATGGAACCACATCTTGTACCCATTATAAGACCATCAAGAGGTGTTACACCCATTGTAGTATCATATGACTTACCATTCTTTACAGCAGTAATTGAAGAACCATTTCCAAGGTGACAGGTAACAATGTTAATGTCTTCAACATTTTTACCAAGCATTTCAGCTGCTCTCATAGTAACATATCTGTGAGAAGTTCCGTGGAAACCATACTTACGAATTTTATATTTTTCATAGTACTCATAAGGAATCGGATATATATACGCATAATCAGGCATAGTCTGATGAAAACCTGTGTCAAAAACTCCAACCTGAGGTATATCGCTGCCCATTATTTCTTCACACGCTTTAATACCTGTAAGGTTTGCAGGATTGTGGAGAGGACTGAGTTCTGAGCACTCCTTGAGAGCTTCAATGATTTCGTTATTTATTATGACTGAGCCAGAAAACTTTTCTCCTGCATGAACAACTCTGTGTCCTACTGCATTGATTTCTTTCATTGAATCGATAACACCGTGGTCTTTGTCAGTAAGAGCATCAACTATAAGCTTGATACCAGCCGCATGGTCCGGAATCTGAACTTCCAATTTATACTCATCGCCCTTACTGTTCTTCTGCTTGAAGTTTCCTCCATCAATACCAATTCTGTCACACTGTCCTTTAGCAAGAAGTGATTCATCAGTCATATCAATAAGCTGATACTTAATAGAAGAACTACCTGCGTTGATAACTAAAATTTTCATTTTAACAACCCTTTCTTGATAAATGTATTATTTTAATTCTTTTTCAAAGTAATTGCATATTTAACTTTTTCAACAATATTTTCAGCTGCAAGTCCAAATACCGGAATAAGCTCTTTTGCCTTACCCGAACGTCCGTATGTATCATTTACACCTACTCTGACAACCGGTACAGGACACTTTTCACAGACTGTTTCGGCAACAGCACTTCCAAGACCGCCTATAATACTGTGTTCTTCGCAAGTGACAATAACGCCTGTTTTTGCAGCACTTTCACAAATCAATTTATCATCAATAGGCTTTATGGAAGGCATATTTACAATTCTTGCACTTATATTGTAATTCTTTAATAGCTCGTTTGCTTCAAGTGCTATACTTGTCATAAGACCTGTTGCAACTATAGTTACATCCGTTCCCTCAGAAAGTACCTGACCCTTGCCTATTTCAAATTTATAATTGTCTTTATCAAAAATTGTCGGAACTGCAAGACGACCAAAACGCATATACACGGGTCCTGAATGCTTTAAAGCTGCCTCGACAACAGCTCTAGATTCAACTGCGTCGGCAGGATTTAAAACAACCATTCCGGGAATCGTTCTCATAAGAGCCATATCTTCATTACACTGGTGTGTAGCACCATCTTCACCTACAGTAATACCTGCGTGTGTTGCACCAATTTTTACATTAAGGTGAGGATAGCCTATTATATTACGAACTTGTTCAAACGCTCTGCCTGCAGCAAACATTGCAAAAGAGCTTGCAAAAACAGTTTTACCTGTTGATGCAATACCGGCAGCTACGCCCATCATGTTTCCTTCTGCAATACCACAATCAAAAAATCTGTTAGGATATTCTTTTTTGAATATAATTGTTTTTGTCGCTTCTGACAAATCGGCATCAAGAACAACAAAGTCATAGCTCTTTGCAAACTCGGCAAGTGCTTTGCCGTATGCTTCTCTTGTAGCCATAGTTTCTGCCACAACACTTACCCCCTTTATATTAATACAGCTTGTTTTGCTGCTTCAAGGTCTTTCATACCAACTTCGTATTGTTCAGTATTAGGTGCCACACCGTGCCAATTAACTGCATTTTCCATATAGGATACGCCTTTTCCTTTAATTGTTTTGCATATAACAGCAGTTGGTTTGTTAGAGGATTTTGCACATTTAACTGCACTTTCAATCTGCTCAAAATCATGACCATCTATAACAACAACATTCCAGCCAAAAGCCTTGAACTTTTCATCAAGAGGAGTAGGATTCATAACTTCGGTTACAGGGCCATCTATCTGAAGTCCGTTGAAATCAACAAAAGCACACAAATTGTTAAGTCCATAATGAGCAGCAAACATAGCTGCCTCCCATACCTGACCTTCTTCGCTTTCTCCGTCACCGACAATCGTCCACACTCTGTACTTACTTTCATTTATCTTTCCGGCAAGAGCCATACCACAGGCAGCAGAAATGCCAAGTCCAAGTGAGCCTGTTGACATATCAACACCAGGTATATTTTTCATATCAGGATGCCCCTGCAGATAACTGTCTTTATGTCTGAAGGTTTTTAAATCTTCCTTGGGGAAAAAACCTTTTTCAGCCAAAGTAGCATACAAAGCAGGACTACAATGCCCTTTAGACAAAACAAATCTGTCACGTTCCTGCATTTTCGGATTAGATACATCAACATTCATTTCCTCAAAATAAAGGTACGCGAGTACATCTGCAATACCGAGAGAACCGCCCGGATGTCCTGCACCAGCACTATAAACTGCGGTTAAAGCACCTTTTCTAATCTCAAGTGCTATTTCGGCTAACTTTTGTTTATCCATTTAAACCCCTCCTGAATTTATTAAATATACGAGTAATTCTTTTCTAAAAAATCAAGTGTTTTTGTAAAATGAGGCGGCAAGTCTGCCGTAAACTCAAGATATTCATTTGTTCTTGGATGATTTACACCCAAAACTTTTGCATGAAGACATTGACCTACAAGACCAAAAGGATTCTTTCCGGACTGTGGTGCATACAATGGATCGCCAACCACAGGATGACCTTTAAATGAAGCATGAACTCTTATCTGATGTGTTCTGCCCGTTTCAAGCTCAAACCGACAAAGAGAATATCCTCTGAAAGTTTTAAGTGTTTCATAGTGAGTAACAGCATTCTTTGAATTTTTATCGGTTACTGCCATTTTCTTTCGGTTAACAGAATGTCTTCCGACAGGAGCATCTATAATACCATTTTGCTCCGAAAATGAACCGATAATCACAGCATTATATACTCTTTTGAAAGAATGTTCTTTAATTTGCTCGGCAAGTATAACGTGAGAAAAATCGTTTTTTGCCACGACAAGCAATCCGCTTGTATCTTTATCAATTCTGTGGACAATCCCTGGTCTTATTACACCATTGATGGTAGAAAGACGACCTTTGCAGTGATACATTAAGGCGTTTACCAAAGTTCCGTCTGGATTACCCGGTGCAGGATGAACAACCATTCCCTGTGGTTTGTTTACAACCAACATATCATCGTCTTCATATACAATATCAATGGGAATATCCTGCTCCGCCGCCGAGCAACAGGTTGTTTCGGGAAAAGAAACAGAAACAACACAATCAATCGGACACTTAAAGCTTTTCTTAAAAATAACTTTTCCTGACACACGCACCAAACCATTTTCTATAAGGTTTGAAGCATTTGAACGCGTTATTTCACACTGAGAACTGACAAGCAAATCAAGTCTTACCGTATCATCGTTACATACAAATTCTACAGATTCACACGCAACTACATTACTATTCATTATTTTCACCACTACCGGTACCGGAATTATCGGTAAAAACCTTATCAAAGAACAAGATATAAACAACCAGCCATATTCCGCCGACAGTAACGGCACAATCAGCAAAGTTGAATACCCATTTCCAATACGGAACACAGATAACATCAATAAAATCAATGACAAAACCAAGTCTGATTCTATCAATCATATTACCAATTCCACCGCCAAACAACATTCCCATAATTATGCTGAAAACAAGAGACTTATTTGCGTACTTTACTATAGCAAATACAATCACTGAGATAATAACCACCGACAAAAGCATAAATACCCAACGTTGCGAGGCAAAAATTCCAAAACCGGCTCCAAAATTTTTTACATAGGTAAACCTGAGAACCTTGTCAATTACAGTTACCGATTTGCCGTCGATCAATATATCGTTTACTCCAAGAAAGTTTAAAACTTCGTACTTGGTAAACTGATCAATCAATACAACAGCTACCGCAATTACAACTGAAATCATTATAATATTTCCGGAAATTGTGCTTTAACAATGTTTGCACATCTCTTACAGAGATTCTGTCCTTCGCCGCTATCCTGTGCATCATTTGTAATAAACCAGCATCTGTCACACTTGACACCATCGGCAGCAGAAACTTTAACAGCAATACCGCTTACTGTCTCAGCAAACGCACCAACAGGTGCTTTTTCATTGCTTAAAGTAACACCGGAACAAATAAATATATCGCTAAGCTCGTTCTCAAATTTACTAAGAAGTTTCATTGCTTCACTATCGGCATCAGCATAAATCGTTACCGATGCATCAAGTGATTTACCTATAAGCTTTTCTGCACGCGAAAGTTCAAGAGCCTTCATTACATCATCTCTAAACTCAAACAGCTTATTGTAATCATTTGCAATATCAGCAAATTCAAGTTCAGGAACAAATTCCGGCAAATCGTTTAAGAATACACTCTGTACATTGTCAGAATCGGTATGTGCAATATACCCCCACATTTCCTCTGCAGTAAATGAAAGAATAGGTGCGATAAGTCTTGTCAATCCGTTTAACACATAGTACATAGCAGTCTGAGCGCTTCTGCGTTTTTCGGAGGTCTTTGCTTCAACGTATACTCTGTCCTTTGTAATATCAATATAGAGTTTGGACAAATCAATCGCACAGAAATTATGCACATCGTGATATATCAAATGGAATTCGTAAGAATCGTACGCATTTTTAACTCTCTTGCAAAGATTATTAAACTGTGAAACAATCCACTTATCAACAGGTACAAGCTTATCAAAAGCAACCATATCTGTCTTTGGATTAAAATCATCTTCGACAGTTCCAAGATTTGCAAGCAAAATTCTTGATGTATTTCTAATCTTTCTGTAAATCTCAGACAACTGTTTGAATATTGCATCAGACGCTCTTACGTCAACTCTATAGTCACTTGATGCAACCCAAAGTCTGAGCAAATCAGCTCCATACACCTTAATTATTTCTTCGGGGGCAACAGAATTACCAAGCGACTTATGCATTGCCTTACCTTCTCCGTCAACAACCCAACCATGAGTCAATACCTGTCTGTAAGGAGCACCTTCGCCTTTTGCACCAACAGCGGTAAGAAGAGATGACTGGAACCATCCTCTGTACTG
>JAZQVQ010000271.1:0-7098 GCA_045631825.1 Eubacteriales bacterium
CTTGCAAGAACCTATGGGTCCGATTGCAAGCTTATATGCAACATTTCCACCGTAATACACACTTATTTCCCTAAGTGTCCTTAGTGCCATTGTGATAGTCTCAATGTCTGCCCTTTCACTGTTTCCGCCGATTATTTCAATTCCCGTCTGTCTGAATTCATTTCTTTTACCTGAGAACCCGCCTGACATTCTGAATACATTCTGATTATAACACAGCTTTATCGGCAAGGGTGCATTCTTTAAACGTGTTGCCGAAATTCTCGCCATTGGTGTTGTATTATCAGGTCTTAAAACAACAAGTCTTCCGCTTTTATCTGTCAATTTATACATATTTTCTTCGGGTATCGTCTGATTATCAAAATTAAAAACATCATAGTATTCAAGCGTCGGCGTAACTACATCACTATACCCTGCGTTTTCATACATTGAAATTATCTTTTCGCCCAGCTCTTTGACCGCCCTATTTTCAACGTCTATCATATC
Organism: Eubacteriales bacterium; assembly: GCA_045631825.1. Lineage (GTDB taxonomy): Bacteria > Bacillota > Clostridia > Oscillospirales > CAG-382 > UMGS1387. Next base: position 484 of record JAZQVQ010000271.1, read on the forward strand.
ACGCATTCCATCCGGTATATTCTTTCTCTTTATATCCATATCTTACCTCCGCTTACATTCACTTTAGTGCATTAACTCGATAACGTGATAAAATATATCACATTTCACAGCAAAATGCAATAGAAAACATACAAAAATAAATTAACATACTGTAAACAATAGCATTAACGAAAACGACGGCAAATCTTTTTTAGATGTTTGCCGTCGCCATCGAACTTTATTATTTGAAATTATACATACCCTTAGCGGTATAGTTATTGATAGCATCAACAACAGACTGTTTATCTTCCTTATATGTAACGCCGAACCATTTATCGTCAGCATACAGCATCTTTACCTTCTCGCCCTTTGTCTTGACCATATCGTCAACAATAAGCGGAAGAAGATATTCGCTCTTCATTTCCGTTCCCTTTTCCTTGAGGAATTGGTAAAATCCTGTCTCAAGTTCATCGAACAAGGAGGGCATAAAACCCCACATATTCATAGAAACGATTGTGTCTTTTGGATAATCATTATTAAACGGAATTTCGTGAGTCTCCACAACTTCGGAAAGGTATCCGTCCTTAACAGAGCAAATTCCTCTTGATACAGTTCCGTTTTCTGTTACTGTATTACAGAGCTTATAGCCAACCATACAAGTTTCCTGACTATTATCAAAGTGCTTTTTAAGCTCAATATATCCGCCTTTACCGTAAAAGTCATCGGAGTTGATAACTGCAAAAGGACTTGTAACCTTATCCTTTGCACAAAGCACCGCCTGACCTGTTCCCCACGGCTTTATACGTCCTTCGGGAACTGTAAAGGGACTTGGAATATCGTCTATTTCCTGAAAAGCGTACTCAACGTCTATCATCTTTTCCATACGCTTTCCGACTATTTCACGAAAATCCTTTTCAATAGCCTTTTTTATTACAAATACAGCCTTATTAAAACCTGCTTCTATTGCATCGTATACAGAGTATTCCAGAATTATCTGTCCCTCAGGTCCGACAGGCTCTATTTGTTTGAGTCCTCCAAAACGGCTTCCCATTCCTGCTGCCATAACAAGCAATGTCATATCTTTTTTCATATCAAATTCCTTTCTTACTGTTTTATAACAGCAACTTTTATTTCTTGATTTTCTGAATAAACTTTTATTCCGGACACTTTACTGTCGTAGCTTGAAATTATAAGCTCGGAAGCCTTATCCTCAACCTCGGTCTGAATAAGTCTTCTAAGGTTTCTTGCTCCATACTTTACAGAATATGATTTTTCCGAAAGCAGCCCTGAAACTTCGTCCGTCCACTCAAAGCTTATATTTTTAAGCGACAAAGCATCTTTCAATTCTTTCAGCATAATATTTGCAATATTTACAAAGTTTTCCTTTGTAAGAGAATTGAATGTTATTACTTCATCAATTCTGTTTATAAACTCAGGTCTAAGGAAGGAACTAAGTGCCTTATGTGTCTTATCTTCATTCACTTGACCTGTACTCTTACTAAAGCCTGCTTCATTTGATACACCGACAGAACCTGCGTTTGTTGTCATAATTATAATTGTATTACAGAAATTGACTTCTTTTCCATGTGCATCTGTAACTCTTCCGTCATCAAGAATTTGCAAGAGAACATTGAGCACATCAGGATGTGCCTTTTCGATTTCATCAAAAAGCACTACGCAATATGGTCTTCTTCTGACCTTTTCGGTAAGCTGTCCTGCCTCGTCATATCCCACATATCCGGGAGGAGCTCCTATAATTCTAGATACCGAATGTTTTTCCATAAATTCCGACATATCAAGTCTTATCATTGCCTCGGGAGAATCAAACAAATCCGCCGAAAGCGTCTTTACAAGCTCTGTTTTTCCAACGCCAGTCGGACCTGCAAATATAAACGAAACCGGCTTTTGTTTTGCACTTATACCAGCACGAGAACGTTTTATAGCCCTTGCAACTGCATTTATTGCCTTATCCTGACCGACTATTCTCCCTTTTAATCTTTCTTCAAGTCTGTCTATTCGCAAAAACTCATTTTCGTTTATATTACTTGCCGGGATTCCTGTCCAAATTTCGACGACCTTTGCAAGATGCGACGGCAATAACGCCACACTCTTTCGCTTTTCCGTATAATCTTCAAATTCTGCCCTATATTTTAATTCCTTGCTTTTTACTTCAGCAAGCTCCATATAGTAATTATTCTTTTCTTCTTCGTTTTCAAGATCAGGAGCCTTTGCCTCAAGCATCTCTCTCTTTTTTATTGCCTGGTCGAGATTTTCCTTTGAAAAATCCGCATCGAAAACTGTTTTATCGTTAAGTGCAAGGTAAGACGATGCCTCGTCGAGCAAATCTATAGCCTTATCGGGAAGGTATCTGTCTGTTATATATCTTTCTGCAAAAACAACCGCTTTTTCAACAGTTTCATCAGGAATGACAATACCGTGGAACTTTTCATAATATTCCTTTATTCCCTTTAAAATCTCTATCGAGTCCTTAACGCTTGGTTCTGATACTACAACAGGTTGGAAACGTCTTTCCAAAGCCGAATCCTTTTCGATATATTTTCTGTATTCAGCAAGTGTTGTTGCACCTATAACCTGAACTTCGCCTCTTGAAAGTGCCGGCTTTAAGATATTGGCAGCATTCATACCGCCTTCTGTATCTCCCGTACCTGCTATAGTGTGAATTTCATCTATAACAAGTATTACATTGCCAAGACGTTTCACCTCTTCAATAAGCGACTTCATTCTATTTTCAAATTGCCCTCTGAAGTGTGTCCCTGCTATCATACTTGTCATATCAAGCAAATGAACCTCGCACTTTTTGAGTTTGAACGGTACATCACCCGATGCAATTTTCATAGCCAGTGCTTCTGCTATTGCAGTTTTACCGACACCCGGCTCTCCTATAAGGCACGGATTATTCTTTTGTCTGCGGCACAGAATCTGGATTACTCTGTCGAGCTCCCTGTCTCTGCCTATAACCTTATCAATCTGTCCATCTCTTGCTTTCTGAGTCAAATCTCTGCAAAAGCTTTGCAGATTCTTTCTATGCTTATCGGTCTTCTTTTTTGGATTTGTCTCTTTTTTATCGTCACTGTTTTCAGACTTGTTTTTCTGAAAATTACCAAGATTTCCAAAGATAGAACCTAAATTTATTCCGTTTGGCTGTCCTCCCTGACCATCTTCATCGGGTTCGCCATACATATCCATATCAGCAAAGCCTTCTTCATTCATATCAAAACCGTCGCTCATCATACTCGACATTTCATCGCTCATAACCTCAAGCTGTTCATCATCAATGCCCATTTTATCCATCATATCGGTTATCGGTTTTATTCCAAGTTGTTTTGCACAAACAAAACAATACCCCTCACCACCATTTGAGCCGTCGTATCGTTGAACATAGACAACCGCCGGTCTTTTTTTACATTTACTGCAAAGTATCGCCATCAATATTTCCTTTCGCGAAAGTTATAGGTTTATATTATTACAAACATCAGGTGTGACTATCAACACCCGTAGCATCTGTAACAGACACATGCTTTTTTGGTATATTCTTTAAATTCTGTATTGCATACATAAGACACGAGAAAACAAAATAGCAACAAACCGCAACGCATATTTCCGTTATGAGAAAATCTGACAGATTATCACCAAACACTGCTATAACGCACACGGCTGCAAAAACAAGCACCGTTGCCGCCTTACCAAACACATTTGACTTTACTACAAAGTGCTTTTTTCTAAACACAAACATAGCACCAAGTGCTGTCAGAGCCTCTTTTACAAAGTATATAACAGGCATCCACAGCGGTATACTCCCCGCTATATAAAGGCAGACAAACGCCGAAAGCTGCATAAACTTATCTGCAAGCGGGTCAAGTATCTTGCCAAGGTCTGAAATATAATTATATTTTCTTGCAATATATCCATCAACAACATCGGTCACTCCCGCCAGGATGAAAACCGTTATCGCAAAAACAATATACCCTTTCATATAAAGCACTACAAAAAGCGGAACCATCGCAAGTCTTATAAGCGACAAAATGTTTGGTATATCAGATTTTTTCATATATCCTCCGAATTTTTATCTATACATAAACGCAAGCGGATTTATGTCTTTTATTATTTTATAAAGCATTGTTTTATCTTCTATTCCACAGCAAATACCTATATTGATTGTAGATATATATGGAAGTACAAGTTGGATTATAACACATATCACAAATAATTTCAAGCACCCCGATGCAACTGCAGCAACCAAACCTAAAATTCTGTTAAAGCCATTCAGCAACGGCAGTTTAAACACAAGCTCAAGCAAATACATAACTATTACAAGCAAAACACTTGAAACAACCACAATAATTGCAAACGATACTGCCTTTACCAACATATTACAAATCGGGACAACAACCATATTATTTACTGTATCTTCCGCCTGGTCTTTGCCCTGCTTTAACATTTCATCGTACTCTGACTGCAGCTCTTTTACATCTATTCCAAGTCCGTCAAAAAGATAATACAGCGGCGTCTGTTTCCCGTCACTTTCCGGACTTTGTGTTTCTTCATTCTGACTAAAAAGATTATCTGAAACCTTTAGCTTTATATCCTCGGTTATTTTATAATACAAATCTGTACTCTTGATATATTCCTCAAGCACAGGTGAAAAATTATATGCTATCATAAAAGCGGCTATTACAATCCCAAATTTAAAAACGGTTCTTACAAAGCCTCTTTTATAACCATTATAGATACTTATTGCCATTACAATAACAACAATCGCGTCAAATATTATCCACATAAATTCACCCCGATATACTAAAGTTGATTTTAAATCAGTGAATGATTTAGATGACATTCATTTTTGTCGATATGCAATCTTCGATTGCTCGATATTTTTTTACCACAAAATCGATACGTTCTCGCTTCGCTCAAACTCTATATGATATAAATCTCGTTGCCACAAGGCAACACGCATACCTCGGGGGGTGTATCCAACCGTCAGGCATATCGAGTGCTTTAGCATATATCGAAAAACTCGCAAGGACATTTTTGCGACACCGTCAATTGACACTGCGGTTGGCAGACCGCAAAAAGCCGGTAGGCTTTTAGGGATTTTATAAAATAAAATCCTGTATGTGTCAATTATACCATTACAACTCACAATAATCAATACAAATTAAACATAATTTTACAGTAATTACACTCACAAAACAACACAGGTCCCGTTATTTTTACGTATAAGCAAAAATTACACGTTTATTTTTGCTTTTTGTTGTGTTTTCGACGTCTTTGCGTTTGAAAGCATGAGCTTTATACGGTTTTCCTGATTTATTTTTGTTGCTCCCGAATCATAATCTATAGCAACAATATTTGCATCAGGGTACTTTTCCTTTATGGGCTTCATCATGCCTTTTCCGACAATGTGATTGGGCAGACATCCGAAAGGCTGGGTACAAACAATATTATTTATTCCCTCGTGTATCAGCTGTATCATTTCAGCTGTAAGCAACCACCCTTCGCCCATCTTGACTCCGTTTCCTATAATGCCTTCCGTAAGACGGGGAATTTTCTTAAACTGCATCGGAGCTCTGAAACACCCACTTTTCTTTAAAGCACGTATTAAATCATTCTGCATTGCTGTAAAGAAATAATACAGTACACGATACACCAGTGCACTTTTTCTGTTCATACCGTACAGCTTACTATCCATCATTTGATTGTACATTACAAACAGGAAGAAATCAAGAAGTCCGGGAACACAGACTTCCGCTCCCTCGGAAACAAGAAATTCCTCAAGATTATTATTCCCCAGTGGCGAAAACTTCACAAAAATTTCGCCAACAACTCCAACTTTGACTTTATCATCGTCTGTTTTGGGAATTCTTGCAAAGTCTTTTATCATAAGCTGATAATATTTCTTTACAATTCTTCCCGATATCTTATTGCCATTCATAATATGAGTTATTTTTTCTATCCACTGGTCAGCAAGCTTTTCACTTTGTCCCCTTTGCAGTTCATACGGCTTTGTCTGGTTTACAAGCTCCATTAGCAAATCGCCAAAACACACAGCATAAACAATTTTCCTCATCATAGGCAAAGTAAGCTTAAAGGCGGACTCTTTCTCAAGTCCCGACACGTTGAGCGATATTACAGGTATATATTCAAGTCTAGCCCTTTCAAGAGCTTTTCTTAACAAATTTATGTAATTTGATGCTCTGCAACCACCGCCCGTCTGGGTTATCATAAGTGCAATTTTATGTTTATCATACTTGCCGCTCTCGATTGCATCTATCATCTGACCTATAACAAGCTGTGCCGGATAACAAATATCGTTATGTACGTACTTCAAACCCTCTTTTATAATGTTTTCACCCGAATTTTCAAGAAGCTCGACATTATAGCCATAATAACGGAATATACCTATTATTATTTTAAAATGTCTCGGAAGCATTGTAGGCACAAGAATAGTGTAATCTTTTTTCATCTGTTCGGAAAAAACCGCATATTTACTTTTCTGCACAATTACACCTTCCCGTTTTTCAAATCTCTTTCCTCGATTGCTCCTATAAGACTGCGAAGTCTTATTTTGACTGCACCAAGGTTTGTTATTTCATCAATCTTTATCTGTGTATAAAG
>JAZQVQ010000272.1:0-4492 GCA_045631825.1 Eubacteriales bacterium
CATAGTTCGTCTTTTATGGTATAAAAGACAAAAAATAAAGGACTACTTCGGTAGTCCTTTATTTTTATTCAATCCGACAGGCTTGGTATATCATCACGACGCAGTCGTGTATAGCCTTGCCGAAGGCGTATATCATCACGCGAAGCGTGTATTTCTGTCGGCTTGATGATATACGACTTCTAACGAAGTTGATGATATGCAATTCCTTACGGAATCGATGATATTCAACGGCAAGCTGTTGATTTTACTGTTAATTTGTACGCATTTGGGGATATTCCCGTTTCTCTTTTGAAAAATTTACTAAAGCTGTACACATCGTCAAAATTAAGAGCACAGGCAACCTCGCTTACAGTAAATGATTCAAATTTCAGCATTTCGCAAGCCGCGTTTATTATGAGATTGTTCTTATATTTTATAGGAGAGCAACCCATATTTCCCCTGAAAATTCTTCTGAATTGTGCCTGACTCATATTACACATCTGCGCCAAATCTTCAATATATATTTTGTTAAACTTATTTTCTTCAATATATTTAAGCGCCTTTGATATACGGTAAATTCTTTTGTTATCGGCAATATGAAAGTACATAGATATCATTTCGTAAAGAGAAAAGAATGCCTTATATTTATATTCGTGTATTTCACTGTTATATCCATTAATTATATCGTTTATACAGCTTTGTACTTTCTTAGCGTTGATTTCTTTTTTACAGGGATTTTCTGAAAATATAACATCTTTTTTTACACCGTTCTCTGTTTCAAACAAGTCAAATTCGACCTGCATATATTCACAATCTCCGCTATCAACCTGATAAGTGTAGTTGCTCGATTTTGGTAAATACAGAAGCTCATTTTCACCAACTTCAAAGTAGGTGTTTTCAAAACTGTAAAAAATTTTACCCTTTATAGGAATTAAAAAGGCTGACCTTGGGCGGTTTATTATAGGTACACTATGCTTTATTATAGGTTTAAAACGTACTGCAAAAACCCTTGAAATACCATATTCTTTATTACTTTCCAACATTTTCGCCATATTAATATCACCAAAAAAATTATATACTCTAAACTTTTTAAAGTCAACATTAATGACCGAAAAGTACAAATAAATGTTGATTATTACATTGGAAATACAGTTGGCCTATGGTATAAAATAGTTGTATTTATATTCAAGTGAAGGGGTAGTAACTGTGAAAAATTTAAATTTTGTTCCAAAACCATGGACACCTATTGAGGTAGAGGAAAACCATAACGGAATTACTGTTAAAATATGGGGCAGAGAATATTATTTCGGCAATGAGATTTTCCCAAAAAGCATTAAGGCAATGGGGCAGGAACTTCTTTCCTCCCCCATTCATCTTACAGGCGAAAGCAACGATGAAGAAATAAAGTGGATAAATAAAGAAAACTGGGTACAGGAGCAAGATAACCGAAAAGTAGTTATATGTGCAGCAGCAGAAAGCCGTCTTATTGTTCTTAGCGCAACAATAACCATTGAATTTGACGGATACATCAACTTTGCCTTTAATGTTGTTCCGACAGGACTTCATCCTCGTGCAGGATTTGATGTAAAACCCGACAGAGCAAAAAGAATTATAAATAAACTCTGGTTAGAAATCCCCCTTAAAAGCGAAGTGGGAAAACTTTGCCATTACGGAAGTTGGGACAAAGGTGTTTACAGCGGATTTGCAACCGAAGGCTTTATTACTTTCAGGCCTCAAAATTGGTATGGTAATGACGAGGTTGGTTTAGGCATTTATTTTGATTCTGACAAGAACTGGCAAAGCATTGACAGAAATTCCGCTTGCGAAACTTTTAAAAATGAAAACAGTTACGTAATAAGATACCGACTTCTTGATTCTGCACCTGCACAATGGGAAAGAGAAGAAAGACAAATATATACTGACGGTGATATTTCTAAAAAAGCCCCAACGGGAATTGAGAGAACTCCCCTCTCTTACGGAATAAGTCTACAAGCTACACCCATAAAGCCATACGACCAATCATTACTTAAGGAACATATTATACACATTGACTGCTTTGACAAAATTGACCGTGAATACACTGAATTTTTAATGAGCTGTGTAAGCGAAGATGACAACACCTGTGTACTCGACCAATTAAAAAACAAAGGTGTTACCACTATTGCTTTACATCAAGCCTGGAACAGAATACAGGGTTATTGGAGACTTGGAAAACACGATTCTCAGCGTATTCATTTACTTATTAAAGAAATTCATAAACGCGGAATGAAGGTGCTTTTTTATTTTTGCAACGGCATTTCAACACTTCGTCCTGTAGACGATGATTATATAAAGAAAAATATGCGGTTCAAATTTAATCAGCAACCCGATATTGGTTTTTACAGAACTCCGCCACAGCGTGTAATACGTTGCTGTGCCAAAGGACCTGATATATTTGAAGACCTTACAAAGGGTATGTCATACTTTTTAAGCGAATATAACGCTGATGGTGTTTATATTGATTCGGCTGATATTCCGTGGGATTGTACAAACACTGCCCACGGTTGTGGATATACCGACGAATTTGGCATTGTACATGCCACCTATCCTATGAACGCAATGCGCAAAGCCTTCCAAGGAATTTACGAAGAAATTCACGATAAGCTTGGAAAAACGATTCAGTTGCATCCAGCAAATGCCTTTGTTCCCGCATTCCATGCCTACAGTGACCTTGTTTGGAACGGTGAACAGGTAGCCTTCCGCTTTAAAACCAACACAAAAGCACTGCTTAATGCCTTTGACGACGGTTTTATGAGAACCGAGCTTACCGGACGCAACATAGGTGTTCCTTTTCAGTTCCTTGCCTACGATTTACCCGATAACAGTTGGAACATAAAAATGGCTCTTTCCTTTGTTGCACCCTACGGAACCTATCCACGCCCCATAAATATCCATAAGCATTTAGATGAAATGTCACCTATATGGAAGGCACTGGATCATTTCAAAGCTTATGACTGTGAATTCAAGGGTTTTTATCAAGGAAATGTAGGAGCAACCTGTAATAATTCAGCTGTAAAAATAAGTTCTTATACCGGTAGCAATACATTTGTACTTCTTGTTGCCAATCCCACTGACACAGAGTTTAAGGACGTAGAAATCACTTCGGATTTTCCCGCAAATCTCGAAATAATTTCGGGCAAAAATTTAAGTGGTAGACAATTTAAAATAGACATAAAACCCTTCGAGACTATTTTTATTGAATGTAAAAAATGATGTGACTCTTTAGGTTGAATTTTCTTTTGACAAAAGTGCATTAAAACATTATGATAAAACATAGGTGATAAAAATGAAAAGACCGTTATTTGTTTTTGCAGGACAGTCAAATATGATGGGGGCCTCTGTTTTTCAGGCAAGCGAGCAGATTTTTTATAAAAATAGTTTTGAATATCTCCATAAAGCTCGCCGTTTTGGTAATGATGCAGGAGAATTCAAAAACTATGGTTTTCCTGTGGGAGAGTTTTCCTATAAAGATTTAGTAACTGCATACGGCAGAAATTCAAATTTCGATTCAATCAGTACTCTTGATAACTATCTATCCAATACTTTTTTCTGTCCCTCAATGTGCAATCTTAAAGACAGGGAAGAAAAAACAATTTATCCCTTTTCTTTTTTCAGCGAGGTAAATAACCGCAAAGCCGTATCCCTTGCTCCTTATATTGTGAAAGGACTGGAGGATAATGACTTTGCTTGTGCTTATACTCACATTGCAAAAGGCGGTGTACCTATTAACTATTACCTTGAAGGCAATGCCGCCGACTATTTTTATGCTAAAGTTGCCGATTTTTTTGCCGAGTGCCAAAAGCGTTTTCAAAATGATGGTATGAACGAAAAGGTACTTGTATGGCTTCAGGGAGAATCCGATGCAAATAACGGATTCGAATACTATTTAGATGCGCTAAAAACCTTTTGGGAGAGAGCCAAAGAGGCAGGTTTTACAAAATTTCTTATTGTACGAGTAGGATATTTCGGTAACACAAAAATTTCCGATATAATGCGTGCTCAAGAAGAATTTTGCAAAAACAGCGATGATTCTTTTATAATCACTCGTGTTTGCTCATTTTTGAAATGGCAAGGTAACGAACCGGAGGGTTGGTTTGATGGTGAAATTAGTGATGAATTTACCTTTTGCCGCGACAGTTTTTACGGTTTTGCAAACCAGCATATTAACGAAAAAGGTTTTAAGGTTATTGCAAAATACGCCGTTCCAAATATAATACGCATACTTTTTGAAAACAAAACTCCCCTCTTGGAAGAAGAAAAAGTTTCAGCCTTATTACATATGTGAAACCTTGATTTAACTTTAAATATATGCTATTATACATTTGGTGATACAAATGACAGATATTTTACCGAAAGTTAAACAGATAGAAGAAAAGCTTATATCTATGAGAAGATATTTGCACTCTATTCCCGAGTTTGGAGGCAACCTTCCCGAAACAAGAAAATTTGTATGTGAGCAGTTAGACTATCTCGG
>JAZQVQ010000273.1:0-11307 GCA_045631825.1 Eubacteriales bacterium
ATGAATTAAAAAGATATATTGATTATTACAACAACGAAAGAATTTCTATGAAACTAAAAGGAATGAGTCCAGTACAATACCGAACTCATTCACAAGCAAGTTAATATTTAATTTTGTCTAAACTTTGGGGTTCACTTCAAAAGGGTGGATTTGTTCTGTACCTATTTGTTTAAAGCCTCGTATAATTTAATAAATAAGTCATCAGCGTATTTGTAATTCCATAAGTAGTCCATGGTGGATTTTGCAAAAGAGCATTTGTCCTGTAATAAGCAGGCACTTTCGTAAGCAAGCTCGTGCTTTGTCTGTGAACAATATGTACCTGTTTTGTTCGGTATGCCCGTAAATTCGCATATGTCAAGACTGTCCTTTGAGGTGCCGGCAGGCCTGATTTCAAGGTGAGTGTGTTTTCCGGTTGATTTTCCAGTAGAGCCCATAACACCAAGCTTGTCGCCTTTTTTTATTTTTTGCCCTTTTTTTACGCAAATACTGCCCTCTTTTAAATGAGCATAATATATGCGTCTGTTGTCGGGTAAGAGTTGCCTTACATAAAAGCCGAAACCGTCCTTTTCGTATGGCGTCGCGTCAACAACTCCATCTGCGATGGCATAAACGTCGGAGTTGTCAACACCGACTAAGTCAAGCCCTCCATGGAATTCCTTTTTTGAAAATAACCACCTGTAACCAAAAATACTGGTGACCTTGAATTTTCCCTTGAAACAGCTTGTCATTTGTTTTCACCGGACTTTTTTTCGTGTTGTGTGCCGAAATAAAATGATATAACGGCAGTTACAATAATCATAATATTGTCAGATGAAATTTCGCCTTTCAGGGAAAGAAAAGAAAATACGAAAATAATAACCATCGTGACAATAGTTTTGACATTTATAAGTTTTGCGAGATTTTCGGTAAAAGTTTTCATTATTTGTCCTCCTTTGTATTAAGTATTTTGGGCAGAACCCTTTTTGAAGCCTGCTTTTACAGGTAGAGCTATGGTTTTTTTGTACATTTCAGTTCCCGTTCCGTTTCCGTTAAGACCGTGATAGGCGTTGTAAACCTTTTTGAGAGGCTCACGTGCATATATCGGGCAGCAGCCTTGTTCGGTGTACTTTTCGTACTGCCTGATTATTTCTGCACGCAGTAAACTTTTTACGCCTTCCTCAATGGCTCTTTCACGACTGCTCTTTTTTCTTGCATATTCGGTGACGAGACTGAAAATAATTGCACAACCGAACGGAATTGCCCATTTGATAAATATTTCAAGTATGTCCACAAAAGTACTCCTTTCTCTTTAATTGCACCTGATTTTGTATATGCTTTTGCTTGTCCACATATCACCAGAGTTTACCTGATAATTGTCACCGCAAAAACCAAAATATATTTTGTTGTAGTATTCCGAATTTGATAAGAATGCTACAGCGTCTTCGATATAAGGTTTTCTTGTGACAACTTCAACGGATGCACTTATTTTGCTGATTGACGAATAGAGATTCTGCTTTGAGCAATCCTTTCTGTATGTTATAGGATAAGTGGTAAATCCGCTATCGGAAACATCATATTCTGTGTAATTAACATTGTCAAAATAAGTATCGGTTATTTGATTTCCGTCGCCGTCTTTTCTCAGGATGGGAAGCATCGCAAGATAAGAACGCATAAGCGTAAGGGATGAGGCCCACATAATTCTTTGGTTTAACTCAAGCCCGTCGTGCGTGAAAATGTATTCCTTGTAATGAGTTGCCACAATCGTTGTGTGGTCGGCAGGGTCGTACATATCCGATATAACGATTATTTTGCACTCGTCGCAATAATATAGTTTGTTTTCCGTAACGCTTATGCCGTCACAATATAATGAGTAAGAAGTGCATTTTTCATCGCCGTGTTGTGAACCGCCGATAAAATCGTCTCTGTCCTTGATTTTTACAGCCATTTCAAATTCACCGGCATAACAGATTTCACGTTCGACACCGTCTTTGACGGAAAACAACTTGTGTATGTGGAAAGTATCGCAGTTTGTACTGTTGTTTGTAATTTTCTTGATGGGGTATTTTATAATACCGTTTGAAGAATAAATATAAACATATATTTCATTATCGCTTTTTTCGACCTTTACCTTGTTGTTAGACAAGTTGCCGAGCATATATTTCTCATATTTCCACATTTTCGGAGTCGCACCCGTGTAATAAGTCGCAACCAGATACTCACCTTTGTTTATTATGTATTCTGCTAAAGCGGGTTTGTCAATGCTTTTTTCTATAAGTGTTTGAGAGGACGGCTCGCCATTGTATTTGTATATGCGATAAAAAGAACCAAGCCTTATTTTTCTTGTTGTGTCTGCGTATAAAATCAGACACTTGTAGTTAGGGCTTGTCATAAAATCACCGTTGGAGGAAAGCGAATATCCGTCCTTTATTTCGGTAAATTCCTCCATAGATATAACTTCCTCCAAAAGAAGACTGTCTTTCAGGCACATGGAGGGTAAAGAGGTAAGCTCACCCTTCAAGCTGTCAAAATTGTCACTTACTGCTTTTTGCGACATAATAAGAGATGTGTCGTCTCCGGTCTTTTGAACTATTTTGGCGTCAACATAAGTCAAATCGGCTTTGTTTTCAAGTTTTTCGTTTACGTATGCAATATCAGCTTTTGCCGAAAGCTTTCCGTTTACGTATGTAGTATCAGCTTTTGCCGAAAGCTTTTCGTTTACGTACGTAATGTTGGCTTTTGCTGAAAGTGCAGAATTTACGTATGCAGTGTCGGACTTGTTTGAAAGCTTGGAATCAACATATGTAATGTCAGCCTTGCCTGTAAGCTCGCTTTCAAGATAAGCATTATCGACCTTGCTTGTAAGCTGCTTGTCAACGTAAGTTTTGTCAGCTTTGTTTGTAAGGTTTTCGTCGACATAATCCTTGTCCGCTTTAAGTGATATGGATTGGTTTAATTGTTCTTCAAGAGCATCTCTTTGAGCTTCAAATTCCTCAAGAGTACTCTGTGCATTAGTGGCACTGTTCTCGGCACTTTTAACTTGAGACTCCATCTGCTTGTATAAGTCTGCCACATTTGCTTCTATTTGAGCAAATTCCGAAACAGTGCTTTCGGGAAGTTCGTTCTGTGCGTTAAAAGCACTGCCTATAAAAAATAATAGCTTGTCACTGTGCCATATTGCCTCGTTTTCGTCAAACGCACGAAGCTGAACAAAAAACTCGCCGTCTGCTGTTAAGGCGGATGAGGTTATATCCCAGACAAGCACGGCACTTTCTCCGTCCTCCGATAGAGTTTTCTTTAGCTCTATAATGTCACCGTTTTGTGTGTCGAGCTTAAAGGTAAAACCCAAAAGGTCCTTTTGCGTTATGAGAAATTCTCTTGTTTCAACAAGATTGTCACCCTCAAAGCCTATTGTTCGTTCGGCGTTGCTTATTTGAAATTTTCTGCCAATTACTTTAATCATTGTTTTGTGTCCTTTCTGAAAAATAAAAAAATAAACGCCCGAATCACAGTACACCTTTAAAACCCTCTGTCGTATAGGCAAAGGAGTAAAGTTATTCGGGTGTACCGTCCTCGGACGTAATTGTTCTCTCCGTCATAATGACGTTGTTGTGCGTTGACGCCGTCTGTCGTTTGCGGCGTACTTACAGCGTATATTATAGCACAAATGTTCTATTTTGTCAAGAGTAAATTAAATAAAAAATAAAAAGTGGTGGAAAATGTTTATAAATCATCGACGTCCTGAACGGGAACATCATCAGGGTCAGCAGGTTTGCCCGTGTAACTGCCCAAAGGGTCGGTACGGACTGAATCCTGAAAAATAGGGACGCGTGGCCTTTTTGTATCCGAAGTGCTGCTTTGTGCTTTGTCATCAATTATGTGAAGCTTTATGTGTTCAAGATGCTTTTGCACCTTGTATTTTTCATTCTTTTTTGGCTTGCGAAACATAAAATCACCTCAAAAATTTTTATATAATTATTTTTGCTTGTTTGGCAATAAAAAAACCATGTAAAAAAAGGCAAAAAATACGGTAAACAAAAAGTAGTTTACCGTAAAGCGTAAATGCAGTTTTTAACCTATGAACTGTTCCCTGGCAGCCTCTTCAAGACCGAAACTGACAGTAATTGCGTTGTTTACCCGATTCATAACGTCTTCGTCAAGATGTCCCATTTTTTCTTTAAGACGTTTTTTGTCGAGTGTACGTATTTGTTCGAGAAGTATAACAGAATCACGGGCAAGACCGTATTTGTCTGCAAAAATTTCTATGTGAGTTGGAAGCTTGCTCTTGCTGACTCTGCTGGTAATAGCCGCAGCGATTACCGTTGGACTGTATTTGTTGCCAACGTCGTTCTGAACAATAAGAACAGGCCGTATGCCTCCTTGTTCAGAGCCTATAACGGGGCTGAGGTCGGCGTAATAAATATCTCCGCGTCTGACATTCACTTTATTCACTCTCCGATTTTTTTGTCTGAAGTTAATTTGATTTCTTCCTACGACATTATTTTTAACTGTTTATGGCTGTGTTATTCCATACTGACATAATTTTTCTTGTTAAAACTCAAAAGAATTATATTGTATAGTATTCATAAAAGCAAAATTTTGACAAATTAACTCGGCACGCCGTGCTTGACAAAAAGGAAAGCCGGTGATAATATTGTTATGAAATGATGTAAACGGAGAAGAAATATGGCGTTTGTATATATAATAAGATGTAAAGACGATACGCTCTATACAGGCTCGACCAAGGATATAAAAAGACGTATAAAGCAGCATTTGGGACTTATAAAGACGGGCAGGGCAAAATATACACGTGCTCATTTGCCGGAAAAACTGGAAAAAGTCTGGGAGACTGAAAATTTTTCTGATGCCCTGAAACTTGAAAGTGCCATAAAGAAACTAAAAAGAGCGGAAAAACAAGAGCTTATAAATGGCACGACAAAGGAGAGGTTTGACGAGCTTTTTCCGAAGCTTGCGGAAATTATTTATGAAAATGTAAAAACAGAGCCAAGGGATATTCTTTCAAAAGAGCAGCAAAATAAAAAAACGGAGATGTGATTTTTTGTAAACCATATCTCCGTTAAATTTATAAATTTTTAATTACAATGCTGATTACTCGGCTTTGTTATCTGCCTTTGAAAGAACTGCATTTACAATTATACCAAGGATAAGTGCACAGGCAATGGAAGTAATGGTAACTTTTCCGAATGTAAGGGAAAGTCCGCCGATACCTGCGATAAGAATTGTAGATGCAACAAAGAGATTTCTGTTCTGGTTAAGGTCAACAGGTTGCAGCATCTTAAGACCGGAAACTGCTATAAATCCGTAAAGGGCCATACAAACACCGCCCATTACGCAAGACGGAATTGTATTAACAAATGCAACAAAAGGTGAAAGGAACGAAATGAGTATTGCAAGAACTGCAGCAGTCTGTATTGTGTAAACGGAAGCGTTTCCTGAAATAGCAACACAACCAACAGATTCACCATATGTAGTGTTTGGACAACCACCAAAGAATGCACCAGCCATAGAACCAACACCGTCACCGAGAAGAGTTCTTGAAAGACCGGGTTCTTCAAGAAGGTCTTTTTCGATAATGGAGGAAATATTTTTGTGGTCAGCTACATGTTCAGCAAATACAACAAAGGCAACGGGAATATATGCAACTGCAACAGATGCAATATATGCACCGTTTATTGCCTCAAAGCCGCCAAGGGCTGTGATGAATGTGAGTTCGGGAAGTGTAATGAATGTAGAAAGTGAAGCACCATCTGCTACAAGAGCCTTGAGGGGTTCAATGTTGATAACCTTAAGAGCATCTATGTTTGCAGCAAAGCCAATTGCTGTGAAAATACAAGCAGTCGCATATCCTGCAAGAATACCGATAATAAAGGGTATCATCTTAACTGTCTTTTTGCCGAATGTTGCACAGAGAGCAACTACGATAAGTGTTATAACACCAATAAGGCAAGTTACAAGAGGAGAAGCAAGTTGTGCACCTTCTGCACTGGTAATGTTACCTTTTAGCATATCACCAACTGCATTTCCTGCAAGGGAAAGACCAATGATTGCAACTGTCGGACCGATAACAACTGCGGGCATAAGCTTGTTAATCCAGGATACTCCTACAAATTTTACAACTATTGCAATAATTACATAAACAAGACCTGCAAGGATTGCACCTATGATAAGACCAAGATAGCCAACTGCTAATGTTGCAGCACCTGCGAATGCTGCTGCCATAGAACCGAGGAATGCAAAGGACGAGCCAAGGAATACGGGGCTTGAGAATTTGGTGAAAAGTCCGTATACTATTGTACCGACACCTGCACCTAAAAGTGCTGCTGCGGGCTGCATACCGTTGCCGATAATTACAGGAACAACGAGTGTTGCTGTCATAATCGCAAGTAACTGCTGGATTGCAAAGACAATGTTTGCACCGAATGACGGCTTGTCTTTAATGCCATAAACGAGTTTCATTTGTTTTTCCTCCGAAAAATTTAATTTTTTTATAATTTCACCTTGCGGTGTTAATTATCCTCGTAAATATCAACGGAAATGTTTTCCTCGAAAGGAGGTAGCTTTACTGCTATTTGTTCCTTTCTTGATGTGGGTATGTTCTTTCCGACAAAATCACCTTTTATCGGAAGCTCCCTGTGCCCCCTGTCAACAAGAACTGCAAGTTGGATTTTTGCAGGACGCCCGAACTGCATAATTGCATCAAGTGCAGCCCTTACGGTTCTGCCCGTAAATATAACGTCGTCTACAAGTACAATATTTTTGCCTGTAATATCGAAGCTTATGTCAGAGGAATCCACAGGAGAAATAGTTGCATCTTCGGAGATTTTTGTCAAATCATCACGATATAGTTTAATGTCGAGCTTGCCTGTCTCCAGGTCGACACCTTCAATTTTCCTTATGTTTTCCGCAATAAGCTCGGCTAGAGGAACTCCACGCCTTTTTATGCCAATAATGCAAAGATTGTCAGTGCCGTTGTTTTTCTCGATAATTTCGTGAGAAATACGCTTGACAGCACGAAGGACAGCATCTTTGTCCATAACGGTTGATTTGTATTTAATCATTTTTTCTCCATTTCCAAGGCATAAAAAAACTGCCGCTAAATTCCGGCAGATTCAAACTTATATCAAAATACAGAAAACCTCTGTTAAAAAATCCGGTCTCTGCTTGTTAAATATATTGAATCTTGCCTGCATCTCTGTACAAAACTTAAAGAATTCTTCTACATTTTTTAACATTTTAACACATTTAAACCAATTTGTCAATAAAAAAGTCAAAATTTTGAAAATGTTGTTTTGTTTTGTCGTAAGTCGCTGCAATACATAAGTGACTTGGGTATTGACATATATTGTAAATTATGGTATAATCAAATAAATAAAATTGATGAGGTGTATATGTTATGAAAAAGGTATTTTTATCAGTAGCAGTCATAATACTTGCAGTATGTATGCTTGTATCATGCGCAAAAACACAGAATGATGGTGAAACAAAAGTCTGGAATATTGCGACAGACACAGTTTTCAAGCCGTTTGAATATACAGATGCTGACGGAAACTTTGTTGGTATAGACGTTGATATTCTCGCAGCAATCGCACAAGACCAGAAATTTGAGTATGTTCTTAACAGTCTTGGCTGGGATGCATCTATAGCAGCATGCCAGGCAGGTCAGGCAGATGCAATGATAGCAGGTGCATCTATAACAGAAGAAAGAATAGCAAAAGGCTGGCTGTTCTCTGACGGATATTACACAGCAACACAGTGTATGGCAGTTTCGACAGATTCAGAAATTGTATCCTTTGAAGACCTCGAAGGCAAGACCGTTGCGGTAAAGACAGGAACAATGGGAGCAACCTATGCTGAAAGCCTTAAGGAACAGTATAAGTTTGAAATTACATATCTTGAAGACTCACCTACAATGTATCAGACAGTTATAGGTGGTCAGGCAGTAGCTTGTTTTGAAGATACTCCTATTATGATAACAAGTATAAAGGATGGAAACCTTGCACTTAAAGTTGTTGAAGGTTCTGAAAACGAGGGTTCACAGTACGGACTTGCGGTATTTAATGCAGATAATCAGGAATTCCTTGATTTGTTCAATGCCGGACTTAAGAATATCAGAGAAAACGGCAAATATGATGAAATCATAGCAAAGTACCTCGGCTGATAAAGGCTAATCTGAAATCTTTTGCGGAATACCTTGCCCGGTGTTCCGCATTTATGTTGAAAGGAGCTTTTGTCGGTGGTTGAAATTATAACAGATTACGGCGAACTTTTGCTAAAGGCAATGGGGCAGACGTTGCTTCTTGCACTTTGCGGATTGTTTTTTGCGTGTATACTCGGTCTCATTTTCGGATTAATGAGTGTAATTAAAAGCCGTGTATGTAATGTAATAGCACAAATTTTTGTCGATGTAATCAGGGGAGTGCCTATGATAGTTCTGGCATTCTTTGTGTTTTTCGGAATTCCCTATGCGTTTAAGAATTTTCTTAATATCCAGATACTGCTGACAGGACTTCAGGCAGGAACAATATGCCTTGCCCTTAATTGCGGAGCGTATATGGCAGAGATTATCAGAGGCGGAATTCAGTCTGTTGATGTAGGTCAGATGGAAGCGTCGAGAAGCCTTGGACTGCCGTACTGGAGAGCTATGCAGAGAGTTGTATTGCCTCAGGCAATAAAAACTATGATACCAAGTATCATAAATCAGTTTATTATAACACTCAAGGATACCTCGATTCTTTCGGTTATAGGTTTTCCGGAACTTGTAAACTCGGCGAAAAACGTTCAGGCAAATACCTTTATGTCGTTTCAGACATGGGGAATTGTTGCGATAATGTACCTTGTAGTAATAACGATTTTGTCTAAGATAGCAAAACTTCTTGAGAGGAGATTGAATAGTGAAAAACAATAATTCAAATGTAAAAATTCACGTTTGCGACCTCAAAAAGAAGTTCGGTAATCTGGAAGTACTTAATGGAGTAAATGTCGATATCCACGAGGGAGAGGTTGTCGTTGTTATCGGCCCGTCGGGAAGCGGAAAGTCAACCTTTTTAAGATGCCTCAATAGACTCGAGGAAATAACAAGCGGTCTTGTTGTAGTCGATGGGGTTGATATTTCCAATAAAAAAACAAATATAAATAAACTCAGAGAACGAGTAGGGATGGTTTTTCAGCATTTTAACCTCTTTAAAAACTTGAATGTGCTTAAAAACCTTATGCTTGCACCTGTCGATTTAAAGAAAGCAAGTAAAGAACAGGCAAAACAACAGGCAATTGAAATGCTCAAAAGAGTAGGCCTTGAGGATAAGGTATATGCATACCCGTCACAGCTGTCGGGTGGTCAGAAGCAGAGAGTTGCAATAGCACGTGCACTTTGTATGAACCCTGATATAATGCTTTTTGACGAACCTACCAGTGCACTTGATCCCGAGATGGTCGGAGAAGTATTGAAGGTTATGAAACAGCTTGCAGAGGACGGAATGACAATGGTGGTTGTAACTCATGAAATGGGCTTTGCAAGAGATGTTGCCGATAGAGTAATCTTTATGGCAGACGGCGTCATCGTGGAGGAGGGTACTCCTGATGAAGTGTTTGGAAATCCGCAAAACGAACGTACAAAAGAATTTTTGCGTTGCGTTCTGTAATATTTAACAAGAAAACCGTATTGTGTTACTCGGATAGAGTATGATACGGTTTGTTCTTTTTGCGTGTGTTCCGTGTGTTCCTTGTAAAAACAATAGTTATTATTTAGTTCATAATGGGTTCATCTTTGTTCTGTATCATTTTTATAGTATTGGATTTATGGGGAATAATGTTATTTAAGGATAAAAATTTTTGAGTTTACATAGTTTATAACGTGGAGGGAAATGAATGTTATTGCATTATCAGTCTAAGCAAGAAGTAATCGAACACCTTGGGGCAGATGAAAAAAACGGACTTTCTGCCGAAAGAGTAAAAGAGCTTTACGAAAAGTACGGGCCTAATAAGCTCAAGGAAAAGAAAAAGAAAACAAATCTCCAGCGTTTCTTTGACCAGTTCAAAGACGTTATGATTCTTATTCTCATAGCGGCGGCGGTTGTGTCATTTGTAATTGCTTGCGTGGAAAAGAATCCAAAGGAATTTTTTGAGCCGCTTCTCATTATGCTTATCGTTGTACTCAATGCCATGATGGGTGTTATTCAGGAGAGTAAGGCTGAAAAGGCACTCGATGCACTTAAAAATATGTCAGCACCTCACGCAAGGGTTATACGTGACGGACAGGAACAGGTTATTGATGCGTCACTCCTCGTGCCCGGAGATATAATTCGCCTTGAAGCCGGTGACTTTGTTCCGGCAGATGCGAGAATCCTCCATAGTGCAGGTCTTAAGAGCGAGGAATCGGCACTCACCGGTGAGTCGGTACCGTCAGAAAAAGATGCCGAAGCACAGATAGAAGAAAAATCACCTCTTGGTGATAGAAAAAATATGGTATTCTCAGGCTGTAGTATAACCTACGGAACCGCACTTGTTGTTGTAACAGCTACTGGTATGGATACCGAAATGGGAAAAATTGCAAATCTTCTTGATAGTGAAATAGAGACGCAGACGCCCTTGCAGCAGAAACTTTCACAGCTCGGTAAATACCTTGGTATAATGGCACTTGCAGCTTGTGCAATTATCTTTGTTGTCGGTCTTGTAAACGGCATACACCCGATGGAAATATTTATGACCTCGGTGTCACTTGCGGTTTCTGCAATTCCGGAGGGGCTTCCGGCTATAGTTGCGATAGTTCTTTCAATCGGCGTACAGAGAATGGTTAAGAAAAACGCACTTATACGTAGACTTCCTGCAGTTGAAACACTTGGTGGTGCTTCAGTAATCTGTTCGGATAAAACAGGTACTCTTACGCAGAACAGAATGACGCTTGTAAAGGCATATACAGATGAGGGTAGTGTTGCCGAGGATGTGTCGGAAAATAACGGTGATGGAATAAGAAAACTCTTGAAATATGCAACACTTTGCTGCGATGGCTCGGTTGTCTTTGAGGCAGATGAGGTCAAACATATAGGAGACCCGACAGAAACGGCTATTGTTTACGCAAGCCATAAGAATGGTATGCTAAAGGAACAGCTTAACGCAGATTGTCCAAGACTTGCAGAGCTTCCTTTTGACTCGGACAGAAAGCTTATGACAACAGTAAACGTCATTGACGGAAAGAACGTTGTAATTGTCAAGGGTGCTTTCGATATGATGAAAAGCCGCTGTATTTCAGGAAACCTTGATGAAGCTGAAAAAGTCGTTGAAGAAATGAGTAAGGACGCACTTCGAGTTCTTGCT
>JAZQVQ010000274.1:0-11889 GCA_045631825.1 Eubacteriales bacterium
CTTAACACACGTTTTATTGTTTGTCAACACTTAAAATAGTTCGCCCTGAACTGTCGCAAACTTGTAAAACTTTTCTTCTTGTTTTTTTCTTGCTTCCAGAACCTTCTCGCAAGGTTTCAATTCCGGGTGTTCTTCCATAACTTTCTGCCTGGACCTTCTTACACTTTCAAAACTTGGCAAACCTAATCTCTTTCGGTTTGTAAAAAACTCTCCTACCGTCATTGTTGTAAGACATCTGTCATTGTATGAAAAAACTTTAACGCATATTGCCAAATATAATTTGTCGTCATTCTCTCTGAAAACTTCCCCCTGCTTTAATGTTTCAAACACTAAATCTTTAATTTTCTTTAACTCCATATTTTGCCCCCTTGCCCCTTTCGGGGCTTTTTCCTTTAATCGTGATAAGCAGATAAACTGCCTACGTTTATAACTTCATCATCAAACAGTTTGCAGTTCTGGATTGCTAACGCTTCCAACTTTTCAAAATCCGGATTTGTTGCAATCAATTTTTTAATAATGATTGAATGAACCCCGAATGTGCTTCCGTTTTCTGTAATCTGCACATTTTCGCAGACTACATAACCCGTGCAATGTTTTATTCCATCTTTCTCGCTCTTAAAATCAAAATCGGCTCTAATGTATGTTTTCATTTTCTACCCCCTTATTAGTCGCACTGATAATACATTGAAGTCATAAAATATTGCTCTTTCAGACTGTCCCGAAATGCTTCTGCCCATTTTGTATTTTTTTCTGCCTGACCGTGAAAACAAGGTAAAGCAATATATCCGTTGTAATATCTGCTATACTCATTTGCCTTGCACGCACCTGTAATTCCACACTCTTTGAAAATGTCGATTGTTTCGTCATAAGTAAAAGTGCTTTCCTTCCTGATTAAAACCATATCAAAATTGCAAGTTCCATTATCCTCACAACCTTCTATCGCTTTATCGGCATAAGCGATCGCAGTTTTAATCTGGTCTATCCAGACACGTCTTGTTTCTGCTTTGATTTCTTTCTTTGTCATATTCAAGCCCCCTTAGCTCTAATTTAAGTAAATCTTAACACTAAGGGGTTATTATGTCAACACTTTTATTTTAATTAAATTCTAACATTCTCTGTCTTTTTTCTTCTTCCTTTTCGTCCATTTCAGATCGTGAAAATATATCTTCGTTTTTAAGGGGCAATAATTTTTCGTAGAACCCTTTCACAAATTCCCTTTTCAATTCAAATCCGTATGCCCTTCTATTCAGATTTGCAGAAGCAAGCAGAGTTGTTCCAGAACCCGCACAACAATCTATCACAACGTCGTCAACGTCTGTAAAAGTTCTTATCAGATTTTCGAGCAGAGCAACCGGCTTTTGTGTCGGGTGGATTTTCGGGTATTTATTTCCGTCATCAATCCACGGTTGGCAATTAAAAATCATTCGCCCGTCATTTCTAAACTTCGGCAATTTATCCCGATAAAACAATAATGCGTACTCGCAGTTACCTACCACACGCATATTTGCTTTGAGAACCTGGGCAGAATAATTTTTGTAAAATACAAGATTTATAAAATTAGGGAAGCCATATTTTTTTGCATTCTCAATAAGTTCAAACTGTTGCTCAAATGCACAAAATAAAATCATACACCCTGCGGAGTTTCTTTCTTTCGGCTCTTTTTTCAGAAGGTTATTGCAGAAATGAAAAAACTCTGGAATGCGGAAACCCTCTTTTGTATCTGTATCAAATGCCTGTTTGCCCGCAAGTTTACTTTCCCCATTTTTATTATCGCCCCCAATATACCAACTAGGGTTGCTACCGTACATATTATTTCCCAACTGATAAGGTAAATCTGTCAAAATCAATTGTGCTTTTTGCAGATCGTGGCTTTTCCAATTCTGGAAACTATCGTTATATAAAGCTATTCTTTCCATTCTTTTACCCCTTCAAGAATTTCTCAGCCATTATATATACTGATTTTGGGCAAGCCGGATAGTATTGGATAACTTGCTTTGCTAATTCCTTTGCTTCTTCAATCTTTGTTTGATTCTGGTATGTCTGACTTCCAATGTGTCGCAACATCTTTGTTAATTTTTCATTCACTTCTTTTGTCGGTGAATACCAATCTACAAAATTAAGCAGGGTTACAAAATCTGCATCCATTTCCATAATTTCGCCCATTTTATAAGAAATTGAGTTTTCGTTCTGCAAATCTTCTGCACTAATCGGCTTCACCATTCCGAAATATTCCTGTTGTGTTTCTGCATTTTCATTCATATCTGGCATATATTATCCCCCTTAAAAAAGGCGGGTTTCCCCGCCCTCGATTTTATTTGTTTAATGATTTCCAGAATGGGCAGAACTCTTTACAGTTACAATAATCAGAGCATTTTTTGTTTTCTCCCGGTCTGAACTCAATGTCAGTTCCCCCCTTCTCTGCCATAATGCTCTTTGCTTCTTCTTCACTGTCGCAAACTTTCAAGGCGGTTTTTCTTCCCGCTTTCATAATTGCCCATTTATCTTCTGTAGCCCATCGTTCTTCCTTCGTACAAGGTGTCAATTTTTCGTCTACCAGAGTTTCGGCAACTTCAAACTGTCGCACCTTCAAATTGATAAATGCTTCAATCTCTTTCAGTGCTTCTTCTGTTACCTGAACTGTATGAACAACCACGGGTTTCTGTGGGTATTCAAAATCCTTTCTCGCCTTACTCTTGCTATGGTCTTTCAAGAGAGCAACAAACTTGATTTCTTTTACCTTCAAGCCATTCTGCTTCATAAGCCAGGCATAGATTAAGCCCTGTTTGTCCCAATCTGAAAAATCGTTAAATTGTACTTTCCAAGTTGAAGCGGTTTTCCAATCATACACTGTTTCATTTTCCAGATCGTACAAATCTACTCTGCCCGTAACCTTTGAGTTACTTACAGGAACGCTGAATTTCTCTTCGGTAAATCCTTCAATTCCCGCACGCTCAAAAATCAAGTGAACCGCAGTTCCCCAAATCTGCCATACACAATCCGCAACATCAATTTCAATTTCGTCAAAATGTCTGTCGGCAAGAATTGTTTCGCAAGCACCTTTCAAAAGTGTTGTTGCAGAATAGCAACCTTTTTCGTTGTGTCTTTCAACACTTACTGCGTCCACAAATGCCTGTGGCAATCCCTGAATGTTTGTAACTTTCATATCGTTACCCCCTTGCTTAATTTTCTTTATCTTAACACTATATTTTATGTTTTGTCAACACTTTTTATTGTTCAAATAATGTCGGTTGATTATTCAATCTATAATTTATTCGCCTATATTCTTCGTAAACGGGCTTCCAGATTATCTCGCACTGTTTTCTTTCTTTCGGGAAATACATTGCCATTAAATCTAACTGCCTTTGTAAATCCACACTAAACGGGCAACCTTTGCAACCTGTACGCTTGAAATTATAAGGCGGATAATATAATTCGCATAACTGTAATTTTCGCTCTGATATATACCAATCAATAAAACTTTCTGTTATCGGTTGTAATGGGTGAAACTTCAATAAATTACCTTCATCAAAAATTGTGCAGACATTATGAGAAGTTCGCAATCCGCCTTCTTCTTTTCTCATTCCTGTTATTTTAATCGGTCTATTATTTTCCTTCGCCCATTTATCCGCAATTTCCTTTTTTAATTTTCTGCAACATCTGTCAGAAACTTTTATTTTAAATTCCGGGGTAAAATTATATTTTAATTTTTCCGGGCATAAAAAATCTGTTTTTTTTCCCTTCCCTAAATAATCTATAACTGTTTTCCCCATTCCACTATTTTGGTAATAACTCACCTTTTGGCTATGCTCTTTCGACTTAAACGGGTAGCCGACTTTTTCAAGCATATCTTTTATATTTGTTTTCGGTTGAATAATAAGAATGCGCTCGTCTCTCTCTCTCTCTCTCTCTACGAAACTAACTATCGTTAGGTATTCTATTCCCGTGTTCAAATACAATCTTGGTATTTTATTTCCGGGAATAGCTTCATCAATTAAGCAAGATAAAACTGTGCTATCTTTTCCCCCTGAAAAAGAAATATAAGCATTATTTTCTAAATCATATAATTTATTGATAGACTGTATTTTTGCAATTCTATCGGCAAACAAAAATTCATTCTCTGTCATATTGTTTTGCCACCTCTGGACCCGAACCAACCGTCGCCCGAACCTTCGGCAATTCCTTGCCACTCTATAACCCTTTCCATTTTGCCATTGCATTCCGGGCAAGTCTGTCTGTTCTTTAATTTGTCATAGTCCTTGATTGGTATTCCTACCTCAAAAACTTTCTTGCACTGTGTACACTTGAAGTCGTAAATCATATTGTCCCCTTTTTCAATTTTGTACATTTCGTAAAATGCACTTATTTCTTTTTTCTTTTTCTTATTCAATTTTACCCCCTTTTCAGCGGGATCGCATAACTTGTTTTATTCTGCTCTTTGTTTTTCTCTAATTCTGCATTAATTCTTTTTGCCATTGCACAACATCGGGCACATACGCAACTTTCGAATTCTTCCCGCTTACAATTCCAACTTGGGTTGCCATAATTTTTGCAGAAGCTACCGGATTTATGCACACAATCATAGCAGACAGTTTCGTTCTTGTCCCCGTGCTGATACTGTTTATTATATCGCACTACTTTCATAGACGGTTGAAACTCTGATTTCTTTACTGCCCTTGCACGACAGTCTAGCCCTTTATCATAACAGGAAGGGCACATTGGCAAGGTATAATCGTACTCGCAACCGCATTCCAGACAAACCGCCCATATAAATTGTCGGGCTTTCTTTCCCGTTACCTTTTCTAGAACCTTTTTCAGTTTGAAAATATCGGGCTTTCCCTGCCTTCGTGAATGTTCTTCCTGAATTGCCCGCAGGAAGTTTTCTTCGTTCTCTGGACCTAAATTGCACAAATTTTCAGAAATCCACTTTTTTGTGTTCTCGTCAAACTCTCCATAAATCTCATTTAATTTTTCTAACATCTTTTGCCCCCTTAATATTTAATGCCATTTTTCACATCTTCATCATATACCTTGTCCGCCCATTTTATAAAGTCGTCCCCTTCCGGTTTTCCCACCTTTATCCAATCTTCTCGGTGGTGGTGCAAGATCGCATAATCAAACCATTTTTCTTTTTTGTTCTTTTCAATGAAAGCATCTGTAATCGCCTGTACATCTTCTTTATTTTTCGGTGCGTCAATATATTTTGTAATGTCGAAATATTCCGGGATATATTCAGAAATATTTCTGCAAAAAGCATTGAAAGAAAATCCAATTTTCCAAGTGTCACTATTTGCAACCTTCAGATAATTCTGTAATGCACTATATATTTCCTTTGTTTCATACTGTCTGGAAAGTTCCAGAAGGTCCCGCCCTTCTTTCTGGGTATAATATAAAAGATTTTTTGAAATCGGGATTTTGTGTTTCGCATATTTATTATGATTCAATATCATAGCGAAACTATCTGCAATAAAAGATTGAAATTCGCCTTTATTTGTTTTTATCTCTGGAATATAAGAAGGCGCAGGCACTTCTATATTTTCTTCTAGTTTATCAGTTATATTATTATTTATATTATTAAGTAAAGAATTTTGACTACCCCCATTAAACTTTTTTGAATACCCCATTAAACTTTTTTGAATACCCTGTTCAAAATTTTTGAATACCATACAAGATTTATAAGTGCAAAACTTTATGTTGTTTTTGATTTCAACATTTTTAATAATCAGTTGTTTTTCACACAATGATTGTAATGCAGTTATAACTGTCTGTTTTGAAGTATTACACCATTCTGCAAGATATTGAAGGCTTCCTGTAAACTCGCTTTCTCCATCTTGCGAAAATCCGTGAATGATCGCATAAATTAAAAGCTCATTTCCTTTCAGTTGTAATTCATTCACCATAAAGGCTTGAATTGTAATAAAAGATTTTTCTTTTACCATTTTGTTTTGTTCTCCCTTTGCAGATAAAAAAAAGACTTATTCTCTGCCCTGTCGGTAATCAGCCGAATTCGCCCAATAAGCCAAGCGAATATTCAAGACAGATAATAAGTCTTTCTCTTTTCTGCTTACTGTATTTAATGTCGGGGTGATTAAGTCCCAACAATTCAATATTATATTGCAATCAGTTCACTTTGTAAACTGAAAATTAAAATCTTCGTTTAGACGCATTCAAATTGGCTCGGTAATGATATTACACTATTTTTGTAAATGAATGCGTTATACGCAATCCTAGAGCGGTTATAGGGCATTTTTGACTAACAGTCAGTAACCGAAAACTACCAATCAGTAACAAAAAATTAAAACTATCGGTCAGTAGGGGAAATTTCCCGTAATTTCCGTTAATTTCTCTTTTGTAATCCCGTCTAGCAACCGTCTAGCATCGGTCTTTTCCGTTCCCGCCAACATATTACACCAAACCGTTAAATTGCCCGTCTGTTTTGAATTTGACTAACAGTCGGTAATTAAAACTATCGGTCAGTAACTTTGACTATCGGTCGGTAATTAAAACTAACAGTCAGTAACTAACAATCAGTAGGAAATAAAAAACCCGCAGGGAGCATTGCACTCTGAACCTGCGGGAAAAGTTGAGCCGATAATCAACTTTTTAATCACTCTTAAATAGCAAGGGGGCTAAGTTAAGAGGTGAGCATTTTTATATTACTTCATTTTATTTCGTATTTCAACTTTTATTGGTGTTTCAAATATTCTTTCTGCACTCCAATTTCTACGCACCCTATCTTTTATTGTATTAAAATTAAGGTTCAGTTCACGACACCAATCCGCAACAGTTTGTGTCTTCCCCTTATATGTGATAACAATATTATTTCTTCGGTTGTTTGCTTGAACTTGTTGTGTAACCCACCGACAATTTGAAGGCTCATAATTGCCATTTACATCTATTCGGTCTATTGTCAAATTGTCCGCATAACCATTTTCTAAAGCCCATTTCTTAAAAGCAAGCCACCCTTTTGTGTAACGAATTCCCGATATTCTTATTATCGTTCTATCATTCCATTCATCACAAAGTTTTATGCCCCTAGCCCCATAATTTTTGTACTGATTGTGTTTTGTGTAATAACACCGTTTTTTCATCGTGCGAAAAATTTCGCTTAATCTTGAATGTGTTTTCATAGACTTAATCTCCTTATGATTAATATTGACCCCTGAAAATAAACGTGGCAGATAGTCAAGGTCACTATCCTTTCACCCGTCGGCTAGCCACATTTATATTATAAATTATTTTTTTTCATCAATCAATTTTTCTGCCTTTTCTCCCCACGCTTCCCACTCTTGTAAAAGGTGTTCATAATAATTCAGAAGGTCTGCAAGATCGCTTAATGTTTCCGGGTCTTTCTGTTCTACCCTCTGGGGCTTTGGCGGTAATTCCATTTTATAATCAACCTTCGTTGTTATGCACCCTGTCATTGTTAAGGGCAATAATATCAGAAATAATTTCGTGTACTTCTTCATCGGTCTTTGCTTCCTTTATTTTTTCTGCAATCTGCTTTTCTTCCTTCCGGATTTTATCACAGTTACGAATATAATCAGTCAACTGTACAACATTTTCGTGCGCAGAATTCAATTCGTTTTTTAATGCCTGGATTTCATTCTTGTTTGCTTTTAATCGTTTTGAAAATACATAGATAACACCGCCCATTGTAACGATTATTGCAAACATAGCAAAAAAGATTGTTATCGTAATATTCATTCTTCCCCCTTTTTAAACTTATCAAGAGCAGTGTTAATTGATACATCACCAAAAATTGCACCAACAGTAGCACCAATAAAGCAGATTTCTTTTATTTCGCA
Source organism: Eubacteriales bacterium (assembly GCA_045631825.1). Classification (GTDB taxonomy): domain Bacteria; phylum Bacillota; class Clostridia; order Oscillospirales; family CAG-382; genus UMGS1387. Next base: position 7,806 of record JAZQVQ010000274.1, read on the forward strand.
ATTCTGGAATACTCCAACCCATTTAAGCACTGCACAAGTAATTACAAAAACCACTGCTACAATTTTAACAATTAAAGAAACTTTCTTTGCTTTTAATTCATTCATAGTTTACCCCCTTTTTCGTAAATATCCTAATAAATTATTTTTATCTCGCAGTACGATTTCTGCACCTTCCTGACTAATTCCATTTTGTTCAAACACAATAAGTGCATTTTTCCCCAGATAACCGAGAAAGATCGCAACGTGTCCGTATTTATTTTTTTCTGTTTCATTCCATATTAAAACATCTCCCGGAATAAATGCTTTTTTTGTTTCCCTGATAAAATACTTTTTTTCTATCGGCATTTTTGGGTAGTCAATAAATAAATCCTTTGCACCTCCGGAACTCTCACAAGCTCCCGTATGCTCCGGAATGTTCAAACATTCTTTTGCATATTGTCTGAAAAGGTCCACACATTGAGCCCCGAAAACCCCATCAAAATCAACTTTTTTCTTGTTGTACTTTTTAACAAAATCTTCTAACAACATTTAAGCCCCCTCTATTTTATGAATGAAATAATAAGCCCCACACCTTCACCAATTAAGCCGATAAGCAGGGCGATAAACTTCCCCATGTACTTTTTTTCTGTTTCTGCAATCGCTAGCTTGATTTTCATATCCACGCTTTCATTTACTTTTTTAACAATCAAATCGGGCATTTCTTTAATGTCCTGTTTAATTTCCTTTATGTCGCATTCCATAGCCGAAATCTTTGCTTCTTGTAATTCATCATTCATTTTACCACCCCGCTTTTCTGTTGCAGAACTGCGATGCCCAACTTAAATTTGACTTGTAAAGCCAACCCCCGAAAGCAAGTATAAATCTAATATCTTTTTCTTGTCAAATATTCCGCCCAGATAAAGGGCGGATTTTTATTTATGATTTAGTGTATTCGAGGGTTACTTCTAAGTCGCCTAAAATATTTCCGCTAAAGAGTGGGATTGCACTTATTTCGTTTGCACTCACTGAAAAATAATCGCTTGCATTTGCATAATATTCAGTCATATTATTTCTAATTACAGTACCTCCCGAAAGTACCTTCGCTTTTGCAAACTTTAACGTAATTGTATCAATATTTAAGTTTGATATTTCTGTTGCAAAATATGCCGTGTTAGTTGTAATTTGTCCGCTCTGAACCAACACAATGCTATAAATGTCTTTTCCGTCTATCCACTTCCTGCCTGTGTTCTTTTCGGTTGTGGAATAACTAAACCTTTCTTCAATTACGTTATCAATAGCGTCTACAAAATCCGCAGGTGCACCTATCTGCTTTGCCTTGATAATATAATTACTTCCTACGGATTTAACTTCGGTTGTTGCACCTGTACGACCTGTGTTAGAAGAAGTCTGTTCTTCATAAGATAATACTTGTGCATTTTTTGAAGCAAATCCAAACTTTGCAGTACCACCACTAGCCGCCGCACCTACATTGTGTGTATGCTCTTGGATTCTATCGTCAATAAATTCACCGACTGCCAATCCGTCTGCGTCTAAGTGATTATTGCTTAAACCTGTAAGCCCTGCACCCTTTGGAACAGATTCCCTTAAATCTGGAATATTGAAAGTTGTGCTTCCGTCACCACTTCCATAAGCAGTGCCGATAACTGCAAATAAATCTGCATAATCTGTTCTTGAAACTGCCTGTCCGTTACACAATAACCAGCCTGTCGGAATTACTGTGCCACCGAAAGGAATATAACTACCAATCGGACAATCTGCATACAATGTTCCGCCCGCAACTCTTTTCAATTCGTCATTCTGTGAATCATATTCGTATACTGCCATATTTCAATTCTCCTTTTTATTAGAATATTGTTGCTACAATCTTTTGTGGTATACAATACATATTGTTTGTTTCTATTCCCCAAGTTCCGTTCGCATTGCTTGCACTTCTGCTTGCAGTAAATGTTATACTTTGTCTGTTAGACGATGATATATCTCTCGTATTTTGTAAATAATAATAATAATTTTCATTACCGACAACTAAATTATTTGTATCACTCATTCTTGACGGTTTACCAATTCTAAACTTAACACACGTTTCCATAGTTGTATTGTATGATGTACTAAAATACACTGTTAAATAATTATATCTATTGTCTATTTCTTTTGAAAAAGTAACTGTCTGTGCAGTAAATTGACTTGTTGGATTTGGATTCTCCCACATAGTTTCTGCTATTACATCATCGGTCAATTCTTCATCGGTCGTATGTACGTTATTATATTTCGCTTTCTGTGAACTTGATAACGCTTCCCATTCTGCTCTTGTTCCTGTAAAGGTTACTGTATCGGCTTTGATTTTGTCGTCACTTGAAATCGTAATTCCATCGCCCGCAGACATTACCCTAGCAACAAGGCTTAATGTTTGTTCTGAACCTGTTCCGCTTGTAACATAAGTTCTGTTTTCATCAGTAATGATTACAAGAGATCCGCTAGGAATATAGCCTTCCTGCCCCGATGGAATAAGTTTTGCAACTTCATATTCTGCTCGTGTTCCGATAAAAGAAACACCCGCAACAATTCCCGAAGCAATCAATTCTTTTACCTGTTGAAGTGTCGCTTTTTTAGTTGTGTTGTTTACACTATCCCACATCGGAAATTCTGACAACTGTGTAACTGCACTTATTTGTGTTAATTCGTGTATTGTCTTATCTGCCATTTTTCAAACTCCTATATTGTTTTATATATATTTCCGTTTTCATCAACATAGATAATCGAAACATAAGTTCCGCTATCAAGTTCCAAATCTGTTGCACCTGTAACACCCGTTGTCAATTTTAACTTTCCACTTCCCGCTAACTGTTTAATATAAACGTGGTATGTCTTTGCACCATTTCTTTCAGTATCTAAATAAAGCTTAAATGTTGCCCCTGTATCACAATCACCAACAAACCCGATTGTATCATAGACTACATCGGCAGATTGCATTTCTGTATCTGTCGGGATTGTATACCACATAATTGAATTAGTTGTTGAAGTTTTATTGCTTGCCTTCTGTATCTGCTTCAATATCAACTGCAACTGCTTATTCAAATCGGGTTGCGGTTTTCCGAAACTGAATTCCAGATCATAAATACCCCAAGCCCAATGTTCCGTAACTGAAAGAATCTGGACCACCGCAGATTTACCCGAAAACGCAATAGTAATTAAATCTCCTACGTTGTATTCCTTGCCATATTCATAAGGGCATTTTGCCAAGCCCTGCCCCGAAACCTGCAAAGTCTGCCCGTACTGTGTAAGCATAGAAAACGCTTCTGCTTCATATTCGCTTTCGGTAGTCATTCCGCTTTGATTGTCGTATGCTTCAAAACGTTTCATTCCGTCTGGAATCTCTTTGTGCTTTATAAGTAAAACATCTTCCCCGCCTTCTTCAAGCAACAGGAAACCGCCGACACTATCAAGCAAAAGTTTTTCTTCTTCTGCAAGAACTTTTTCCCCTTCATAAATATCACGGTCTGCACCTGTTCCCTTTCCGCCGACATAAATTGTATTTGCAAAACTTTCTGCACTGTCTGTAAACTCACCATTTGCAAGGCTTTCATAATCGGTGTCAAATCTTACTGTGGAATGTCTGTCTGTTCCTGCATAAAATTCAAGTGTCAATTCTCCGTCAAACTTTACACGCCACCCGATTTCCGATTGAGTCGCAATAGTTGTTAAAACTTCATAAAGATTAGTAAAACTTTCGGCAATAGAAAATTCCTTGCCGATTGCATCCGCTTCTTCTGGAATAACATTATTTATAGGTAATCGTCTTTTAAGCTCTGCATTGATTCCGCATTGGTCCTGTATAAGATTTCGCATTACAAGTTCGCCCTTTGCAGTCAAACTCCAATTTTCAACGTTATTCAGATTTTTTATAACTCTTCGTTTAAAAATATATCTTGCGTCATATCCTGTAATAACCCTTATCTGCGAACCTTTTCCATCTTCACCAATAGAATCTGTTATATTAAGGACTTCGCCAAATGCGTAAACATTGTTCCCGAACTGAACCCACAAGCCACGTTCAAACTTCAAGGCATTCGGAATATTATAATTTATT
>JAZQVQ010000275.1:0-4935 GCA_045631825.1 Eubacteriales bacterium
GTGATTAAAAGAAAAAGAGGTTTGCGAAAGGCGGTGTGATTTTGAACGACAAGCGGTTTAACAAAAAAATATTTGCTATGCTGATAGAAAAAGCAAAGGGAGACAGGACAACACGTCAGTTCGCAAACGATTGCAAGATAAGCTATGTTCAGCTTCACAAGCTTGAAATGTGCGGTCAACAAAATCCGCCGGGGCTTAAGCTTATAAAAAAGCTTGCCGAAAACAGCGTGGGAAATGTAAGCTACGATGATTTTGTCTTTTCCGCCGGACTTGATGCAAATCCCGACAACAGTAAAGGCGATAAAAAAGCATCAAGGTATAATATACAGCCACTTTATGAAAAACTGTCGGTCGGACAGCAAAAGACGGTCTATGATTTTATAGACTATCTTCTCAACTATAAAAAATAAAGCTACAAAGGGGAAAAATATATGATAATACAAAAGCCAAAGGGTACGCTTGACATATTGCCCGAGGAAACAGTGCTGTGGCACAAAATAGAGCAGGTTATAAGAGATACAACAAGCAAAGCAGGATTCTCGGAAATACGCATACCCACCTTTGAACTTTCTTCTTTATATAAGAGGGGCGTTGGCACAACGACGGATATTGTTCAGAAAGAAATGTTTACTCTAAATGACAGAGAGGGAACGGAGTTTTGCTTAAGGCCCGAGGGAACGGCAGGTGTTGTTCGAAGCGTTATCGAAAACAGCCTTTACAACGAGCCTATGCCCTTAAAGCTTTACTATGTAGGCCCGTTTTTCAGGTATGAAAAGCCTCAGGCGGGAAGAAGCAGAGAGTTTTATCAGTTCGGCATTGAAATGTTCGGTGCAAAGACACCGGGAGCTGATGCAAGTGTTATTTCGGTTGCCAAGAATGTACTTGACGGACTTGGAATTGACACAACGCTCAACATAAACTCCATCGGTTGTCCGCATTGCCGTCCCCTTTACCACGATGCTCTGAGGGATTATTTCAAATCACACGAAGAAACACTTTGCCCGACGTGCAAGGAAAGACTCAAAACAAACCCTTTACGTATACTTGACTGCAAGAGTCCTATTTGTTCGGAAATTGCAGACAAAGCACCAAAGACGATTGACCATCTTTGTGAGGATTGTGGCAGTCACTTTGAGGGACTGAAAGAACACCTTACCGCACTTGGTATACAGTACACTGTAAATCCGAGAATTGTAAGAGGACTTGATTATTACGTAAAGACTGTGTTTGAATTTATTTCAGACGATATAGGAGCACAGAGCACGGTGTGCGGAGGAGGACGTTACGACGGACTTGTTCAGGAGCTTTCAGGTCCTGAGCTTTGCGGGATAGGCTTCGGGATGGGACTTACGAGAATCATACTCGCCATGAAAGCCCTCGGCGAAAAGGGAAAAATAACACTCCCCGAAAAGCAAAAACCGCTTTTGTATATTGCACCTATGGGTGAAAAATGCAATGTGTTTGCACTTAGTGAATGTGAAAAGCTCAGAAAAATGGGAATATATGCCGAGTGCGACCTTGTTTCGAGAAGTTTAAAAGCTCAGATGAAATATGCAGACAAAATCGGTGCAAGATATGTTATAGTAGTGGGCGAAAACGAAATGCAAGCAGGAAAAGCGATTCTCAAGGATATGAGAGATAAAGATAACAGCAGGGAAATTTCGCTTGACGACATAAAAAATCAACTTGAGCTTTAATAAATTTAAAAGAATCCGTTTTGAAAGGAAGAAGTAATACAGATGGCTGAATTTTTAGGAAATACAAAACGTACAGATTATTGCGGACTTGTTCGTGACGGACATATCGGGAAAACCGTAACCGTTATGGGCTGGGTACAGAAAGCAAGAGACCTTGGTATGCTCTGCTTTATAGATTTGCGTGACAGAACGGGAATTGTTCAGCTTGCTTTTGACGACAAGTCTGACAAGGCACTTTTAGAAAAGGCAAAGACTGCAAGAAGCGAATATGTCCTGTCGGCAACTGGTGTTGTAAGAGAACGTGACAGCAAGAATCCGCTTATCCCGACAGGTAACGTCGAGGTATATGTAAGCGAGCTTAAGATTCTCGGCGAGTCGCAGACACCTCCCTTTGAGATTGTTGAAAACTGCAAGTCAAACGAGGAATTAAGATTAAAGTACCGTTATCTTGACCTCCGCCGTCCAGACCTTATGAAAAACATTCTTCTTCGCCACAAAATCACAAAGGTAACACGTGACTTCTTTGATGAAAACGGCTTTATAGAGATAGAGACACCTATGCTTATAAAGAGTACGCCCGAGGGTGCAAGAGACTATCTTGTTCCAAGCAGAGTGCACAAAGGCTCATTCTATGCACTTCCGCAGTCTCCTCAGCTTTACAAACAGCTTTCTATGGTTGCGGGCTTTGACAGATATATGCAGATTGCAAGATGCTTCAGAGATGAGGACTTAAGAGCAGACAGACAGCCCGAATTTACACAGATTGACCTTGAAATGTCGTTTGTTGAAATGGAGGACGTTCTTGCAATGGGTGAGGGCTTTATGAAGAGAGTGTTCAAGGAAATTCTGGGTATAGACCTTGCACTTCCTCTTCCGAGACTGACATATAAGCAGGCTATGGAAAAATACGGAAGTGACAAGCCCGACACAAGATACGGTATGGAAATAGTTGACCTTTCCGATGTTGTTAAAAACAGTGAGTTTGGTGTCTTCTCAGGAGCAATTTCGGGCGGAGGAAGTGTAAGGGCAATAAAGTCAGAGGGAGCCGTTAATATCCTTACAAGAAAAGAAGTTGACAAGCTTACAGAATTTGTAAGAGGTATAGGCGGAAAAGGACTTGCGTATATAAGATACACAAGCGACGGTGTTGCAAGCTCGTTTGCCAAGTTTATGACAGAGCAGGAAATGGATTCCATATCACAGGTGATGGAAGCAAAAGAGGGCGATGTTGTTCTCATAATTGCAGATACAAACACAAACAAGGTTCTTTCCCAGCTTGGCTCGCTCAGAACAGAGGTTTCAAACAAGATAGGAGTTGAAAAGGCAGGGTATAATCTTCTCTGGATAACAGAGTTCCCGTTCTTTGAATATGACGAAGAAAGCGGAGAATGGATGGCGATGCATCATCCCTTTACATCTCCTCTTGACGAGTGCCTTGAGTACCTCGAAACAGACAAAGGACAAGTTAGAGCAAAGGCTTATGACCTTGTTCTCAACGGTGTTGAGCTTTCGAGTGGTTCGATTAGAATTACAAACCCCGAGCTTCAGGGAAGAATATTCAGGCTTCTCGGCTTTACACCCGAACAGGCAGAGGAAAAATTCGGATTCCTCACTACTGCCTTTAAGTTCGGCCCTCCCCCTCACGGCGGTATGGGCATAGGACTTGACAGACTTGTTATGCAAATGCTCGGATGTGAAAGCCTGCGTGACGTTGTTGCGTTCCCGAAAGTGCAGAATGCTATGGAGCTTATGACTATGTGCCCTGCTCCTGTTGATGACAAGACTCTTTCTGAGCTTGGTATTGATATTGCAGAGCAAAAGTAACCATTAAGAATAGAAATAGAAAAGACAGAGTTTTTCTCTGTCTTTTTTTAGTTGAAAACTTCCCTTTCTGAAATAGAGGTGTTTACTTAATAATATAATACGTATTATTTACTTATCGGCACTATCTAATTTCTTGATATGTTGCTTTAATATAATGTTTATATATTGGGAGAGCGAACGATCATCGTTTTCTGAATACATTTTTAATCTTTCTAATATATCCCCGTCTATTGTTATACTGATTTTTTCTTTTAAAGGTTTCATTGTAACCACCCCTAAATATTTATCTTATTAAAAGTATAACAAAAAACACACAGAAGTATTCACAAGTAGTATAAAGCAGGATAAAACAGGAGTGGCGTAACAGTGAAGTGTGTGAAAGTGTGAGAATACAATATGTATAAGCCATAACAAACAAAGGGGGATTAACACGATGAAGAAATTTAACAAAGCGATGCTTGTAGTGTTAGTATGCACATTGTTTGCAAGTGTATTTGCTATGACTGCAAGTGCAAAAACGTATACAGGCACAAAGTACGGTTATCACAGTGATTATATCTATGTACACACATCAGAGGAAAATGCAAAAATTCCCTTGACATTTACAAAAGGCAAACTGGAATCAAGCATGATATCTTATGATCACGGTGTAGAGGTATTATCTCATTCAACAAAAATATATGCGTCATATGAAATAAAGGTTTATTACTGGAATGGAAAACAGTATGTTAAAGAAACCAGTTATGATGTATATGATAAGGCCTCCAATACTATAACTCTCAAAAGAAAGAATACAGATTACAAAATACAGGTGTATCAATGGAAGGTTCAAACTACATTTGATTCCTATGTGAACAAGGGAAAAATCAACAAGAATTTTAAGAAGTATAGTTACGATACTGCAGGTTGGTCAACTCTTCCTAAATTCTCCACAGACACTCTGAAAAACTGTACAATATACAACAAAAATCCACATTAAACGGAAATAACTCACACTTTAAGCATTTGTGAATCTTTATGTATGCCAAAAGCACTTCTTCGGGAGTGCTTTTTTCAATGAATTATCTTGCGGCTTGTAGGGGACATTCACATTGATGCAGGCGGCAGACACGATTTTTGACACAATCCTACAAACATTACTGTAAAAACGTTCTTGTCAAGCAAAATAACCCAACTGCCACGTGGTTTTCTCTATACAAAAAAACGCCCTCTTCCGAGGGCAGTTCTTAAATATAAATTACCATTTACAGAACAAGCGACGGTGCTGTGTAAACCCTTGCGGCATATTCTGAATCCAGAGAATAAAGTCCCTTGGAGTCATTGCCGAAAAGCTCCATCTTTTTAATCATATCATCCGCATTCTTTTCTTCTTCCATCTGTTCTTTTACAAACCAGTCGAGAAATTGCATTGTTC
>JAZQVQ010000276.1:0-5405 GCA_045631825.1 Eubacteriales bacterium
GCAAAAATAAACAGCCGCACGTGAGCGGCTGCCAGTGATTGTAATGCGATGTTAAATCTTCAGTGCCCCTTTCAGGGGCTAAGCCAGTAGCAACTCCTTTTAGGGGTGAGCAAACCACCAGTTGAACTGGTGGTTTTGATTCCATAATTAAAAAAGTGAATTGACAATGGGAATTGTTATAATTGAAAATAAAGATGAAATCAAAGCAAAACTTACGCCTAAGTTGCAATCTTTTCCTGCAAGTTTGGGGAAAACAATGGTATTAAGCCCGCTTGACATTGAATATGTCACTGCACAAACCGTAATAATGTGTTTAGGTGCATTTATAAGCTTTAAAACCGAGCATATAAGTACCGGAATAACAACAAGCCTGAAAAAAGAGACTATGTATGCTTTTTTTGAAAATAAAACACGCTTTAAATCATATCCGGCAAGTACAATACCAGTCATAATCATACTTGTGGGAGTTATACAATTTGCCGCTGAGGAAAGCGTGCTTTTGATAAATGATGGCAGAGGAATGCCGAATAATCCAAAAATCATACCAATAGCAATGGATATCATACTGGGGTTTAAAAGGGTTTTGAAAGAAATTTTTTCAGTCCCTAACAGATTTTTATATCCAAAAGTGTAAATGTAGAGTGACAATGTAATGGTAAACATCATCATAAGGAAAAGCATCTGTTCACCATATAATGAAAGCATAATGGCATATCCGGTATATCCGTAGTTTGGTATCGAGAGGGTGTATGAATAAATGCCTTGCTCGTACTTGTCCTTTGTGAAAAGCTTTGCAAGAAAACCGGACAGAATTACGCATAACGTGACAATTACTAAAGAGTAAATGAGAATATTGTAATTTTCACGTAAATTTTCAGGGGTAAATCTGGAGGAAAAAGTGTTGAAATTGAGACACGGAAGAAAAACGTATACGAGTAATCTTGACAAAACCCCACCAGATTTTTCATCAACCAAACAACTTTTCTTAAGAATGTAACCTATAGCAACAAATATAAGAAAATTTGCAACCTGCCCTGCAACAACCAAACCTTTGACACACCCTTCTGTAACTTTCCGGACTAATAAAATTAGATTGCGGCAAACCAATGACCGTCAATTTCAATAAACACGTGGTCACCATAAGAGCCATCGTTCATATAAACACGTAAAACTGTGCAGTCTGTAACAAGCTCATCTCCGTTTTCCAGAGGAATATCTTTGCCGTAAATCATACTATAATGGTAATTTACATAATGGAAAGGTGATACGTTGTCAAGCAATTCAAGGCTTCCGTATCTGTAAACTTGAGAATTTTGTATGGATTGCATTTCCTCTTTAAGTAAACCGTCAAAGGTCTCTTTGTCCATACCACTTTGCGAATCTTCAAGCATTTTTGTCAAAAAATCGTCATAATAAATGTCGTACATTTTTTCGATGTCACCGTCCTTGCAAATCTGCAAAAAGGAATTGATAATTGCCTCGGAGGTTTCGTAGACTGCTTTGTTGGACTTGACAACTTGATTCTCGTCTTTGTTGTTGATATCTTTGTTTCCCGCATTGCAGGAACATAAAAGAGTGAGTAACATAATAATCGATAAAAAAGTAAATAACTTGTTTTTCATTTTCAAACCCTTTCTATATTTCTGTATGATATTTGCATCCAATGTGCTTATTATGATAACATACTTTTGAAACGTTGTAAATAAAATCTTTAAAAAATTTGCATTAAAAAATATATTTAAAATAACAAATGGATTAAAATTTTGAATTATTTTGTTAAATAGTTGTCAAAAAGCTGTCAAAATGAGTGTAAAAATTTGACTTTTTTGACTTTTTGTGAATAATTATTATAAATTTATGCAAAATTCGACAAAACTATTGCAAATTCATAAAGATTGTGATATACTCATAAAAGTTTAATAGGCTAATACATTAAATTTTTTAAATGTTGGAGGAAGATTATGTCATACGTACAAAGAGTCCTTGAACAGCTCAAGGAGAAAAACCCGGGACAACCCGAATTTATACAGGCGGTAACAGAAGTTCTCACCACTCTTGAACCTGTTGTTGAAAAGCATCCCGAATATGAAAAGGCAGCTTTGCTTGAAAGAATGGTAGAACCTGAAAGACAGATTATGTTCAGAGTTCCGTGGGTAGATGATAACGGAAACGTTCAGGTAAACAGAGGATACAGAGTTCAGTATAACAGTGCGATAGGTCCGTATAAAGGGGGCCTTAGATTCCATCCGTCCGTTAACCTCAGCATTATCAAGTTCCTCGGATTTGAACAGACCTTTAAAAACTCGCTTACAACACTTCCTATGGGCGGTGGTAAAGGCGGCAGTGACTTTGATCCCAGCGGAAAGTCCGATAATGAAATCATGGCATTCTGCCAGAGCTTTATGACAGAGCTTTATCGTCATATCGGTCCTGACACCGACGTTCCTGCAGGTGATATCGGAGTTGGTGCACGTGAGGTTGGTTATCTGTATGGACAGTATAAGAGATTGACAAACGAATTTACCGGCGTTCTTACAGGTAAAGGACGTACTTACGGCGGTTCGCTTATCCGTCCCGAGGCAACAGGCTTCGGTGCCGTTTACTATGCAGTTGAAATGCTCAAATCTTATGGAGAAGACATCAAGGGTAAGACATTTGCTATTTCAGGCTTCGGTAACGTTGCCTGGGGTACAGCAAAGAAGGTTGCAGAGCTTGGCGGTAAGGTTGTTACAATCTCAGGTCCCGACGGATATGTTTACGACGCTGACGGTGTAGTAACGGAAGAAAAGATTAATTACCTGCTTGAAATGCGTAACTCATGCCGCAACAGAGTTCAGGATTATGCCGATAAGTTCGGAGTACCTTTCTTTGCAGGCAAAAAGCCTTGGGGAGAAAAGGTAGATGTTATTATGCCTTGTGCAACACAGAACGAAGTTGGTATGCCTGAAGCAGAACAAATCGTTGCAAATGGTATAAAGTATTATGTTGAAGTTTCCAATATGCCTACAACAAACGAGGCTATGGGATATCTCAAATCAAAGGGTGTAGTTGTTGCTCCCTCAAAGGCAGTAAACGCAGGTGGTGTTGCCGTTTCAGGTCTTGAAATGTCACAGAACTCAATGCGTTATAGTTGGTCTTCTGCTGAAGTTGATGCAAAGCTCCATGACATTATGAAGAACATATTTGACAGCTCCGTTGCAGCAGCAAAGGAATATGGCATGGAAGGCGACCTTGTTGCAGGTGCAAATATCGCAGGTTTCCTTAAGGTTGCAGAAGCTATGATGGCTCAGGGCGTTTGCTAAAAACTTTAAATACATAATATATAAAAACTCTCGGAATTTTCCGGGAGTTTTTTTGTAAAACCTATTGACAAATTGATTCTGATGCTGTATAATAACGTAAGTGTAAAGGAAAATACTTTACAGATATAAACGAGGTGGAGTCATTTGGCTGAAAAAAATCTTCAGATATCCGACCTTTGCGATGTATATGGTGCGTTGCTTCCCGAAAAACAACGTGTGGCACTGGAACTTTATTATAATGAAGATTTGTCCCTTTCGGAAATAGCCGAACAGACGGGTATATCACGTCAAGGGGTTCGTGACCAGATAAAACACGCAGAAAGTGAACTTTATAAGTACGAACAAGCTCTTAAGCTTTGTCATAAAACAAAAAAAGAATTGAATTTGCTTGACAGATTGTCAAAGCTTTCAAAAGAACTTGAGAATAAAGAACTGTCCGAGATATGTAGTTTGCTTTTGGAAATCAATGAATAAATATTTCAAACATTAAGGAGTGCCATGTACGAAAGTCTTACCTCAAGGCTTGCAAATGCCTTTAAATCTTTCAAAAATAAGGGTAAACTTACAGAAGCTGATGTAAAGGCAGGAATGCGTGAAATAAAGCTTGCACTGCTTGAGGCTGACGTAAATTATAAGGTAGTAAAGGATTTTATAAATACCGCAACTGAAAGAGCAATAGGCTCTCAGGTGCTTGAAAGTCTTGTGCCGTCGCAACAGATAGTCAAGATAGTAAATGAAGAACTCACAAACCTTATGGGTGGGGTAAATACAAAGCTTGTTATTTCCTCAAAACCACCAACGATAGTGATGATGTGTGGTCTTCAGGGCGCCGGAAAAACAACGCATACCGGAAAACTTGCCCTGATGTATAAAAAACAGGGAAAACGTCCGTTGCTTGCAGCTTGTGACGTTTACAGACCGGCTGCCATAAAACAGTTGCAGGTTGTGGGACAGAGTATAGATGTTCCGGTTTTTACCATTGATGGCTGTAACGACCCTGTAAAAATAGCAAAAGAAGCACTTGACCATGCAGTAAAGCACGGACACGATATGCTTTTCTTGGATACAGCAGGACGACTTCATATAGATGAACAACTGATGCAAGAGCTGTCAGCGATAAAGAATTTGCTCGATCCGACAGAAATTTTGTTTGTAGTCGATGCTATGACAGGTCAGGACGCAGTAAATGCGGCAGCCGCATTTAACGAAAAGCTCGATGTCACGGGAATTATTCTTACAAAACTCGATGGTGATACAAGAGGCGGTGCGGCACTGTCCACAAGACAGGTGACAGGAAAGCCGATAAAGTTTATCGGAACCGGCGAAAAAATGGATTGTATCGAGCCGTTTTATCCCGATAGAATGGCATCAAGAATTCTCGGAATGGGAGATGTTTTGTCGCTTATTGAAAAGGCAGAGCAGGCTTTTGACGAGAAAAAGGCGGCAGAGCTTGAGAAAAAGATGCGTGAACAGACGTTTACGCTTTCGGATTATCTTGAGCAGTTTGAACAGCTCAAAAGTATGGGATCCATAGAGCAGCTTCTGGGAATGATGCCGGGTGTTAAACCCGATGCACTCAAAGATGCGAAAATAGATGAAAAAGTCATTGACAGAATGAAAGCAATTATACTCTCAATGACACCTGAAGAAAGAGAGCATCCCGAGATTATTGCCGCTTCGAGAAAAAGGCGTATAGCCGCAGGAAGCGGAATGAAGGTTGAGGATGTAAATAAACTGCTTAAACAGTTTGATGCAACACAGAAAATGATGAAACAACTTGCTAGTGGAAATTCTCCGTTTGGTTCTTTTGGCGGAAAAATGATGGCAAGAAAAATGAAGAAAAAGAAAAAACGTAAGTAACACAGTATAAACTTGCTTAAAAAGCGTTTATAAATACATTATTATTTTATTTTTGGAGGACATAAAAATGTCAGTTAAAATCAGACTTAGAAGAATGGGATCAAAGAAAGCTCCTTTTTACAGAGTAGTAGTTGCAGATTCACGTTACCCCAGAGACGGCCGTTTCATTGAAGAAATCGGTTACGTAAACCCCCTTACAGATCCTGCAACAGTAAATGTTGATGCTGATAAGGCAAAAAAATG
>JAZQVQ010000277.1:0-29765 GCA_045631825.1 Eubacteriales bacterium
TAAACTTGACCAATATGGAATAAGCCGTGCGGCATATGAAGAACTTCACAATTTCTGTTTACAGTACGATGAGAAACTCGCAAGACTAAACGATGCATACAGTTTAAAATCTCCAAATCTTTCGGGAATGCCGCATGGTTCGGGAATTTCGAACCCGACAGAAAGGGCGGCAGAACTTTGCGAGAAATACAGAAACGATATCGACCTCATCGAAAAAACAGCAAAAGAAGTGGACGAAGAACTCGCACCTTTTCTTATCAAAAATGTAACTTCGGATAAATGCCCACCTTGGGTTTTAAAAACACGTTATGGCATGGAAGCAGGAGAGAAAAGGTTCAATTTAAAACGCAGACAATTTTATTATTTGCTTGCGGTAAAAAAACAAATAATTTAAGGAGTATGAAAATGGTGAGAAATGTGGATGTGGAAGATAGAAAGATTTATAAAGGAACAACCGAACTCATCAAAGAAGCTAAAGAAAAAGGAGTAAGTCCTTGTGAACTTTGCAGGCTGAAAGAAAGCAACTGCGGTGCGGTTAACTGTTATTCGTGGTATGTTTGGTTCTCCGAGAAGTGGCAAAACATCAAAGAAGCGGCAAGAAGGAAGGGATACAATGTATAAGCTCAAGACCGAAATAAGCAAAACGGAAGTTAAAATTATTTTGGCACTTGCAAAATGCGGACTTAACCCTTCAAGAGCGGCAAGAAAACTGAATATTCACCGAAACACCGTTATTTACCACATTGGAGAAATTAGAGATTTTACAGGGCTTGACCCTTCGGATTTTTACGATATGGCAAAACTTTTGGAAAGATTTAAGGAGGAGAAAGATGACAAGGTATGAGAAGATAAAACAAATGTCCGTTGAGAAAATGGCACACTTTATTCTTACGATTTGCACCGATGAAGGCAGGTGCTATTTTTGCAACGTTTGTAACAGCGATTGCGTTGAAAACGTGAAAAAATGGCTTGAAAGAGAGGCAGAAGAATGACGAACTATGAAAAGATAAAAGCTATGTCTGTTGAGGAACTGGCGAAATGGTTTGATGTTGCTGTGAGTGCATTAGACCCTTGCAATTACTGTGAACATTATGCAAATTGTGCTCCACATTGCACATCATTAACTCAAAGCATAGATTGTGTAAAAGCAATAGCAAATTACTTTAAAAGAGAGGTGGAAGAAGATGGCTGAATGGATAAGTGTAAAAGATAGATTGCCGAATGAAGGACAAGAAGTTCTTTGTTACGGTGGCGGCAATTTAATGAACGTTTACATCTATTTAGACGATGACTGTTGGGAAGATGAATACGGCTATTGGGAAACTGCTGAATCTGAAGGCATTACTCATTGGATGCCTTTACCCGAACCGCCGAAAGGAGAATGACAATGGCTGAACTTATAGACAGAGAAGAATTAAGGAAATTCCCCATAAGGATTGACCATTACGATAAAGAGAATGGAAGCCTCGATTTTGTTCTTGGTATTGAAACGGTTTTTGAATATATCGAATATTTACCCACCATAGAAGCAAAACCTGTCGTTCACGCACATTGGCAGAAATACGATGATAGCGAGTTTTGCTATTGTTCCTATTGCGGAAAACCTGCGGCAGAAGATGACGATGTTAGTTGGCACGGATATTGTCCTGTCTGCGGTGCTCAAATGGATGAGGTGATAGAATGAAACTTTCTCTTAAAGACTACGTTCAAGCACTTGCCGGAGGAATTGGAATTGTTGGAGGACTTTTCGCCTTTAGCCTTATTCTTGGTATGTTGTTTATGGGCTACGACCCGATGACGATGGTTGAAAACATAATGCAGGATTTTAAAGATATTTTTGGAGGGATTAGATGAGTGGACTTTCTAAAAACGAACCGATAACCGAAAACAAAAGCGGCGGCAAACAGAGTTTCCGTCCTTATAAGTCGGAATGGATACCGCCGAGAGCGATGTTGGCGATATCAAAAGTTAGATTTGAAGCATCGGAAAGATACGAGGAAATGAACTACAAAAACATTCCTGCGAGGGAACACGTTGGGCGAGCATTAACGCATATCTTCGCTTATTTAAAAGGAGATACAACAAATGACCACCTTGCACACGCACTTTGCAGAATTGCTTTTGCGGTTGAGATGATTGAAGAAGAAGGCGAAAAGAATGGCTGAATACAAAACAGCACACGAATGGCGTATATATAAAGAAAAATTGTGTTTGCTTCCAAGTGTAGAAATTTTTAAATGTGGCAAGATATGGGGAATTGAACTTGCGTGTCTTGTTTTTAGCTTTATCGCAATTGTTTTTAAGAAACACAGAAAAGAGGTAGAAGAAGATGATTGAGTTTTGGAAAGAACTTGGTGCATATGAAACCGAAAACGGCAGAATGTATTTAGACCTTGACGGAATAAGACTTGTAATCGCAGATGGTAAAATCGAAGGGTGGTATATTCCGTGATTTGCCAATGTTGCGGAAAAGAATTTAAATCAAAAGCTAACAGCCAAAAATACTGCTCACAGGAATGTTATGGAAAAGCAAGGGCGGCACGGGATAGGGCGGAAAGAGAAAAACGAAAAGAACAAGCCGTTTGTGCTGTTTGTGGAAAAGAATTCAAAAGGCAAGGTTACGAAAAAATCTGTTCCGAAGAATGCCGGAAGGTTGCAAGAAAAGTTCACGAAAGAACTTGCAGAACTTGCGGAAAAGTTTTTATGCCAAACCAAGACCACAAAAAATTCTGTTCTGCCGAATGCAAGAAAAATGCAAAGAAGGTTGAAAAGCCGAAGCCGATTAAAAAGCTGAATGTTTCGGACATCGCAAGAAACGCAAGGGAAATTGGGATGTCTTACGGAAAATATGTGGAATATTTAGAGAAAAATAAAAATATTTTACAAGTGCCGTAATAGACCCCTACATATATGTTATATTGTTATTGCTGAAAGCGGCGAGATTTCACTTTCATTTATAAACCTCATTTCTACTGGCAAATCGGAAAGACGGTTGGCGGTTCGGACAGACGGACGGACATTGAGGGTTTGTGTAACGGTAGCACAACAGACTTTGACCCTGTTGGCGTAGGTTCAACTCCTGCACTCTCAACCACGCATTTACAATGCGGCATCTCCTTTCAGTTTATATTTGCGTACTGACAGTTGGAAAGACAACACAATGGTCGGTGCTGATACCGCCGACCAACACGGAGAGATACCCAAGAGGCTATAAGGGGATTGTCTTGAAAACAATTAGGTCGGTAAGGCACATGGGTTCGAATCCCATTCTCTCCTCCATATAGCGGCTCAAAACCTTGCCATTTGGTTTACAGAAATTAATGCTTGCGTTGGTTTCGTTTTTAGAGATGGCACAATAATGCTTTTGTAGTTTAAAGGTAAAACCGTTGACTTGTAATCATCAGTTGTTGGTTCGATTCCGACCAAAAGCTCCACAAGGCTATGCATAACGCATAGTCTTTTTTTATTAGCTGACGAGGCAGTCCATACTCCTTCTGCCGAGAGGTCGAGTGGGATTTAACATCACATGGAGAGAAGCCGGAGGGTGGGCGGCTGTGATGTTTTAAAAAGGAGGAAAAGGAGGAATAAAATGGAGTTAGTCGAAAAGAAAATAAGTGAGTTAATTCCTTATGCGAATAACCCACGAAAGAACGATGGTGCAGTTGATGCGGTTGTGGAAAGCATTAAACAATGCGGATATATTTCTCCAATCGTAATTGACGAAAACAACGAAGTTCTTGCCGGACATACACGTTTGAAAGCACTTAAGCGAATGAAAGCCAAAACCGTTAAATGCGTTGTGATGGAAGGCCTTACCGAAGAACAGAAACGCAAATACAGAATTCTTGATAATAAAACAGGAGAGTTTGCGGAGTGGGATTTGGATTTGCTGAACATAGAACTTGAAGGACTTGACTTTGATGGTTTCGATTTTGGGTTTGACCTTGAAACAGAGGAAGAAGAAAAAGAAATCATTGAGGACGAAGTGCCGGAAATCGATGAAACAAGCGAACCTATAACAAAACTCGGTGACATTTGGCAGTTGGGCAGGCACAGACTTATGTGCGGTGACAGCACCTCCATTAATGATGTTGAAGCACTTATGGATGGAAGACAGGCAGACCTTCTTCTTACAGACCCTCCTTATGGAATAAATGTTGTTCAGAGCAATAAAGTTGGTGGGGACAATACCACTCATTTCGGCAAAGTAGGAGGGGAAAACATTGTTCAAGCCTCTACATATATGGCTATTAAAGGTGATGACACAACCGACACGGCAAAACTTAATTATGAGATTGTAAAAGGTTTGTCTAAAAATCAAATTATTTTTGGCGGCAACTATTTTACGGATTTCCTACCTCCAAAGGCTTGCTGGTGTATTTGGGATAAAGAAAATACTGGAAACTTTGCCGATGTTGAAATGGCGTGGACATCTTTTGACAAGGGGGCAAAATTATATCGTTGGCTTTGGAATGGCCTTTGCAGAAAAGGTGAAAGAGCTGTCGAAGGCAAGTCAAGAGTGCATCCAACACAAAAACCGGTTGGTTTGATTGCTGAAATCCTTAAAGATTTTACAAAGGAAGATAATATTATTCTTGATTGCTTCGGTGGTAGCGGCTCTACGCTTATTGCTTGTGAACAGTTAGACCGTAACTGCTATATGATTGAGTACGAAGCACACTATGTTGAGGTAATAATCAAACGTTGGGAAGATTTTACAGGAGAAAAGGCGGTGCTCATAAATGGTTGATGTTAAAACAGAAATTGCAAGAGTGCAAAACGCCTTATCAAAAACAACAAGTCCACATCTTAAGCATGATTACAATAAATATCTTAAAAAACTGTATAGACAGTTAAAAGTGAGTGATGTAAATGGCAGATGAAAACTTAATACCGTTTAATGAACGAACAGAGGAAGAACAAAGAGCCATTGCAACACAAGGCGGCATTGCTTCCGGCATAGCACGAAACAAAAAGAAAATGCTTCGTGAATGTCTTGAAATACTGCTCGAAAAGGAAATAACTGATAAGAACGGAAACAAAGCCACAGGGGCGGAAGCGTTGGCCACAAAGCTATTTCAACAGGCGTTACAAGGAAATATTAAGGCGTTTGAAGTAGTGCGAGATACAGCCGGACAGAAGCCTGCGGAAAAGGTTGTTGTTTCCAATATTGACCCCGATGTGATTTCGGAAGTTGAAAGAATGGTTAATAATGAACCGTGAACAGGCAGTGAAGTTTCTTCTTGATACGCCTTATAAGTTCGGACACCTTGTAGGATTTACAAAGCTGACGGAACTGCACAACAAATGGATACTTGATATGATACGATGCTCGGACGATAAGACACTACAAGCACACCGTGGTTCGTATAAAACCACCTGCGTGTCTATTGCCCTTGCTCTTATTATGGTTTTATTGCCGAATAAGAAAACATTGTTCTTGCGTAAAACCGACAGCGATACAAAGGAAGTTATAGCACAGGTTAAAAAGATACTTTTGGGCGGACATTTACAGTATTTTGCCAAATGTATTTATGGTTGTGATTTAAGGCTTGTTACATCAACATCAAACGAGTTGAGCACAAATCTTACAACAGACCCAAGAGGAACATCACAACTTGTTGGCCTTGGTTTAGGTTCTTCCCTTACAGGTAAGCACTTCGATTATGTATTCACGGACGATATTGTAAACGTATCGGACAGGGTCTCAAAGGCGGAGCGTGACAGAACTAAACTGTTATACCAAGAATTGCGAAACATCGTAAACAGGGGCGGCAGAATATACAACACAGGCACTCCTTGGCATAAGGAAGATGCTTTCGTATTAATGCCAAACCCCGAAAAATACGATTGCTATTCAACAGGACTTATAAGCGAAGAAGAAATCGAAAACATTAGAAAAGGAATGACATCTTCACTCTTTGCGGCGAACTACGAATTACGCCACATTGCGGCGGAAGATGTTATTTTTGTTTCTCCTAAAGTCGGTTATGATGCGGCTTTAGCTGAACAGGGTATTTGCCATATAGATGCCGCTTATGGCGGTGAGGACTATACGGCTTTTACTATATGCAACAAAAAAAGCGGAAACTATTACATTCTTGGCAAGATGTGGAGAAAGCACGTTGATGATTGCGAAAGCGAAATCATAGCTTTGAGAAAGAAATTCAATGCCGGAAAGATTTATTGCGAAGATAACGGCGATAAAGGATACCTTGCAAAGGATTTGAAGAAGAAGGGCGAACAAGTTGTTTCCTACCACGAAAGCACGAACAAGTTTCTTAAAATTACAAGTTACTTAAAAGCGGAATGGGAAAACGTTTATTTTGTTGAAGGCACAGACAGCGAATATATAGAACAGATTTGCGACTATAACGAAAACGCAGAACATGACGATGCTCCCGATAGTGCGGCTTCTATCGTTCGCAAGCTGTGGAAAAAAGAAAACTCGGCAAATGAATATAAGCCGAGATTTATGTTGTAACGGAGGTGGAAAAACATAAAAACATATCAAGATTTAATTGCCCTTGGTGATAATGAACAGGCAAGGGAAGATTTTATCCGTGAGGTGATTAGGGAACACAAAGCCTCCGAAATGTACAGAACTGCCGAGGAAGCGGAGCAGTATGACCGCCGAAAAAACACCACAATTACAAATTTCCGCAAAATGCTTTTTACGCTTTACGGAACACAGGTTGAGAATGTGTGGTCGGCAAATTATAAACTTGCAAGCAACTTTTTCAACAGATTTGTAACACAGCAAAACCAGTATCTTCTCGGCAATGGACTTAACCTTGAAGATAAAGAGAAGAAAAAGAAACTCGGTTTTGACTTTGATATGCGACTTGTTGACATGGGCAGAAATTCTCTTGTTGACGCAGTTTCTTTTGGTTTTTGGGATAACGGCAGACTTCGTGTTTTCAATGTTCTTGAGTTTGCACCAGTTTACGATGAAGAAAACGGAGCACTCCGAGCAGGTGTAAGGTTTTGGCAGTTAGACCATGACAAGCCGGAACGAATTACTTTCTTTGAAGAAGATGGTTTTACAGAATACCTTGTAAGACCCGAAGATGGAAGAATGGTCGAAATCAAACCGAAAAGAACATATCTGCAAGTTGTTCAAACTTCCGAAGCTGACGGAACAGAAATTCTTGAAGGTGTTAACTATCCTGCATTCCCCATTATTCCTATGTGGGCAAATGAGCACAAACAATCGGAATTTGTAGGAATGAAAGAAAGCATCGACTGCTTCGACCTTATTAAAAGCGGTTTTGCAAACAATGTCGATGATGCTTCCGAGATTTTTTGGATTATTAAAAACGCAGGCGGAATGTCCGATGTTGAAGTTGCACAGTTCCTCGAAAGAACAAGAATAAACAAAGCGGCCACAGTAGATGCGGAAGAAGGCGGAAGTGCCGAGCCTCACACTATTGATATTCCCTACGAAGCAAGAAACGCACTCCTTGAAAGACTTGAGAGAGATATGTACAACGATTTCCAAGCCTTCAATGTGTTGAGCATTTCCGCAGGAAAGGCAACTGCAACCGAAATCAATGCCGCATATCAGCCGTTTGATAACAAGGTAGATAAATTTGAGCATTGTGTTTTCGATTTCCTTGGAAGGCTGTTCGACCTTATCGGATTTGACGAAGAACCGAAACCCTTCAACCGTTCCAAAATTACAAACCAACTTGAGCAGACGCAGATGGTGCTCATGGCGGCACAATATCTCGATGATGAAACAATTCTTTCTAAACTGCCGTGGCTTTCTCCCGAAGAAGTTGAAAGCATTATGCAAGAAAAGACCGCAGAAAACGTTGGAAGATTTTCCGCACCTGTTGAGGAAGAAGTGGTTGAATGAGTGACTTCGCTCACGATTACACCGACAAGAAAATAGAAGAACTTGAGAAACGCATTACCAAGGCATATAGGCGTGTTTACAACGAACTTTCGGAAAAGGTAACAAGTTACTTTGAACAGTTTGAAAAACGTGACACATCGCAACGTGCGTTGTTAAATGAGGGAAAGATTACAGAACTCGAATATCAACAATGGCGTTTGGCACAAATAGGTAGAGGAAAACGTTTTGAAGCGTTGCGAGATGATGCGGCGGAAGGGCTTACAAAAGCAAATCAAATAGCGGCATCTTATATTAAAGATGAAATGCCGGATATATTTGCGGTCAACCTTAACCACATGGCTTATGGTTTGGAGAAAGAATATGGAAACATCGGCTTTACCATTTATGACGAAAACATGGCGAAGATGCTGATAGCAGATGAAGCGGATTTTCTTCCTGCTCCGAGCATTAACGTTCCGAAGGACTTGTGGTGGAATAAGAAACTTATAACCGCCGAAATCACAAGCGGAATATTGCAAGGGGAAAGCATAGGAAAACTTGCAGATAGGTTTCAAACCGTTACAGATGCAAACAGGGTTTCGGCTATTAGAAACGCAAGAACATTTTGTACTGCGGCAGAAAACGCAGGAAGGCAGGAAAGCCTTAACCAAGCGGCAAAATTAGGTGTTAAAGTAAGAAAACAATGGCTTGCAACACTTGATAACCGCACAAGACATTCACATCAACTTTTGGACGGACAAATCGTTGATTACGATAAGCCGTTCAAATCGGTACTTGGTAGCAAAATGATGTATCCTGCTGACAAAAGCGGTGCAAAAGCCGGAGATTTATATAACTGCCGATGCACAATGATAACCGTTGAAAAAAGCGGCATTGTTGCAGAAGAAGTTAAAATCCAAACGGAAGATGGAATTATCTCCGATATGTCCTATAAAGAATGGAAAAACTGGAAAAAAAGACTTGAAAAATCCGGCGAAAATGGTATTATTAAAGCAAACAAAACGATTACAGGACACGTAGGAACGCCAAAAAAATCCGAACCTAACGATATTATCGACCGAGTGGATAAAGACGGCGTTGTGACGGTTCGTTGTTTTTATGGTGCTGATGGTTTTAAGGCAAAGGAAATTCATACGACAAACCATAACAATCCAAAAACACACCCATACGGAAAAAACGGAGAACACGTTCATGTTTACAAATGGGATGAAAAAGGAAAGTTAAAAGAAAAGACCGTAAGAGAACTTACTGAAACTGAAAGAAAGGAGAATGCAAACATATTATGAAAATTGAAGAGTTGATGGAAATTCTTGACGATTGTTGTAATGATGTCGTTTTTAGGCATAAAGGAAAAGATGCCGGAATAACAGCAACAGTTGACAAGTATGTAACAACATATCAAATTTGGTATGGAGAAAACACAAAAGAATTTGATAATTCTGTTGATGTTGTGTATGACCCTTTCTTTGATGGAGAAAGTATATTTGACTTAATAAAAACGGTAGAGTTTAATGTTCTGTAAAACACCTTGCGTAATGTGGGGTGTTTTTTTATACCCATTTTAAGGCGGTGATGTAATATGGGTGAATGGCAATACGGCAAAAACGGATTTGAATACAAAGACAACAGCGAAGAAATTTCCGACCTTATGAAAGCGGCAATTCACAAAGCACTAATACGCATTGGAATGCAAGCAGAAAGTTTTGCGAAGAAATACATTACGATGCAAAAAGCTGTTGATACAGGTTACTTAAGAAACAGCATTAAATATGCCGTGCATAAAGACGATGTTTATATCGGCACAAATGTAGGCTATGCACCTTACGTTGAACTCGGCACAGGTAAGTATTATGACGGCGGAAGAAAAACGGCGTGGACTTACCAAGACGATGAAGGAAATTGGCACAGGACACACGGACAACGAGCAAAACCTTATCTTAAACCTGCGGCGGCAAACCACACGCAAACTTATAAGAACATCGTTGAGGATGAAATGAGGAACGGATAACACCGTTCCTTTTTTATTGGTATAATCCGCTTTTGCGGTTTATATAACACCTATCATTGGAACGAAGAACTGTTCCCGAAGAAAGGACGATAGAATGGCAATCACACGCAAGATGCTCAAAGCTATGGGCATTGAAGAAGAGAAAATCGAACAAATCATCGAGGCTCATACTGAAACGGTAGAAGGTCTCAAAGAAAAGGCAGAAGAAAATGCCGAAGCGGTTAAAAACCTCGCAAAAGTTCAAAAGGAATTGGACGATGCAAAAAAAGACATTGAAGCTATGAAAAAAGATAGTTTCAAAGTTAAGTACGATGCTATCAAAGAGGAATTCGAGGAATACAAAAACGGCATTGAAAAGAAAGAAACAAGAAATGCCAAAGAAAAAGCATACCGAGAACTCCTTAAAGAAGCAGGTATCAGCGAAAAACGCATTGAAGCTGTTCTTAAAGTAAGTGATGTTGACGGAGTGGAACTTGAGGATGGAAAAATCAAGGATGCGGCTAAACTCACCGAAAACATCAAAACCGAGTGGGCAGATTTCATTGTAAAAACTGAAACAAAGGGTGCAAACCCTGCAACACCTCCGGCACATAGCGGAAGTGGTGCAAAAACAAAAGACGAAATTATGGCAATAAGCGACAGAGCAGAACGCAGAGCCGCTATTGCACAAAATCTTGAATTATTTGGAGGTAACAAATAATGGCAGAAACCAATCTTATTAAAAAAGCAGACCTTGTTAAAGCAAGAGAAATTGACTTTGTAAACACTTTCGGTGAAAACACCAAAACCCTTATGAGAGTTCTTGGCGTAACAAGAAAAATTGCAAAACAGGCAGGTACTGTTCTTAAAGCATACACCGCAACTGGCACTCTTCAGAGCGGTATCGTTGGCGAAGGTGAAGTAATTCCTCTTTCCCATTATGAAACCGAAGAAGTTGCACTCGGTGAAATCACTCTCCGTAAATACAGAAAAGCAACTTCCGCAGAAGCAATCATTTCCGCAGGTTTTGAACAGGCTGTTGATATGACAACCGACAGAATGCTCAAAGATGTTCAGAACGTTGTTAGAACTGACCTTTTCAACTTCCTTGCAACTGGTACAGGTGTTGCACAGGGTGCAAATTTCCAAGCAGTTCTTGCACAGGCTTGGGGTCAGCTTCAAGTAAAATTTGAAGATGACGATATTCAAGCTATCTATTTCCTCAACCCTCTTGATATTGCAGATTATCTTGCTTCTGCAAACATCACCACACAGAACGCATTCGGTCTTACCTATATCGAAAATTTCCTCGGTCTTGGCACTGTAATCACTTCTTCTCGTGTTCCCGAAGGCAAAGTTTACGCAACCGCAAAAGATAACATCGTTCTCTATTACGTTCCTGTAAACGGTGCAGACCTTGGCGAAGTATTTGCTTTCACTTCCGACGAAACTGGCCTTATCGGTATCCACGAAGATGTTGACTATACTAACCTCACCGCTTCCGATACTGTTGTAAACGGTATGGCACTCTTTGCAGAACGCCTTGACGGTGTTGTAGTTGGCACTATCGGTGCTTAATTAAATAGCGAAAGGGTGGTTTGATGCTTGAAAAACTGCTCAAACACCTCTACGGCACAATGTGTTACAGATGGCCTGTAAAAGAACTTTACGGCGGCGAATTTGTGATAGAAAACGGCAGTTTAAACCTGCCGTTTCTTCTTGAAAACCAATATTTCCGCATCGTAGGTTCTGTGTTTAATGATGGGGTGTATCAAAATCCGGCACAAGGCCTTACAGACGAAACATTCCACGGTGCTATTTGGGCATTGGCAATTCCTCCGGCACTTGTTGACCTTGCAGAACGCATTGAAAAATGGGATAAGGAAAACGCAGACAAAACGCCGTATCAATCGGAAAGTTTTGGCGGATACACTTATACTGCAAGAACAGGTGCAAACGGCAGAGCCTATTCGTGGAAAGATGAATTTGCCGCAGAGCTTTCAAGTTGGAGGAAAATATGAGCCTTATTGACGATTTCAAAACGCCTTGCACAATGCTTGAACGCAAAAGGCAAGCAGACGGAGCAGGCGGCTTTTATGAAGTGTGGGAAGATGGCGTGGCTTTTGAAGCGGCGGTTACTTTCAACTCTTCAATGGAAGCAAGGTCGGCAGAAAAACAAGGCGTTACAAGCCTTTATACAGTAACCACAGATAAGAACGCAAAACTCGTTTACCACGATGTATTTAGAAGGGAAACAGACGGAAAAATCTTTCGTGTAACTTCGGACGGTGACGATATTGTCACTCCGAAACGTGCAAGTTTTGCCTTCTTACAAGTTACGGCAGAAGAATGGAGGTTGCCGACATGAGAAAAGACGAAGCATTACACGCCTTTTTCAATAGTTTTGGAATTCCGTTCTATGCCGCAACATCTGTTCCGAACGATACGGTTTTTCCTTGGGGAACATACGAAGCAATCTTTGATGATTGGAACGGCGAACCTGTTGGAATAACTGTGAACCTTTGGTACAGAACAACAAGCGAAAAAACACCGAATGACAAAGCCTTCGAAATCGAACAAGCCATTGGAAAAGGTGGCAAAACAATTCATTGTGACGAAGGTGTTATTTGGATTAAGAAAGGCACTCCGTTTTGTCAAAATCTTTCGGACGAAACCGATGATGCCATCAAACGCCGATATATTAATATAACGGCGGAATTCCTTACGACATGAGGAGGTAAATAATGAGATTTACAAAAATTGCAGAGGATGCATTCAAAAAACTGCAACTCAACGCAGGTATGCTCCTTGATGATTTTGACCCCGAAACCGCAGAAGTTGACCTTACCGCAATCGTGGGTGCAACATCCGGCGGTGTAAACTTTAAGGCAACTCCTACATTCTCCGACTACGGCGAAGATGTAGATAATGTGCCGAATAATATGCTTGAATTCAAGAAACTTTCTATGTGGGAAGTTGTTCTTTCCGGCACTTTCATAACCGTTGATGCACAATCTGCAAAACGCCTTATCGGTGCGGCAGATATTGAAGATATTAAAATCACTCCCCGAAATGACCTTAAAACCGAAGATTTCAAAGATATTTGGTGGGTTGGTGACTATTCCGATGAGAATGGCGAACAGACAGGCGGCCTTATCGCTATCCATATGCTGAACGCACTTTCCACAGCAGGTTTCCAACTCCAATCTTCCAAAGATGCAAAAGGACAGTTTGCCTTTGAATTCGCAGGACATTATAGCCTTGAAAATCAAACTCAAGTTCCTTTTGAGGTTTATATCAAGGGCGGTGCAACCACCTAATGAAACTTTCCGAAATTCAAGGCGAAAGAGCCATTGAAGTTATCGCTGACCTTGTAGAACCTATTGCAGATATTGCAATGGATAAAGGCCTTAAAGATGTTTTTAAGGTAAAAGTTGGCGAAAACGAAACCGCAGAAGAAGCGGCGGCAAGAACCATTAAAGCAAAAGTTCCTTATATGCTCAAAGAGCACAAGAAACAAATTGCACAAATCCTCGGTGTTTTGGAAAATGTTGACCCCGAAAGTCTTACCATTCTCCAAATCGTAAAAGGCATCACAGAAATGCTTAACGATAGAGCACTTATACAACTTTTTTCCTCTGCGGCGTTGACGGAGGAAAAAACGCCGCTTACAGAGGATTGCAACAAATAAGATACGTTAAAAACGGAAGGGCGGTTATGGATTTTATAACTGCCCTTTTTCAAAAAGAGCAACAAGAAATGATATTCCGTGTATATGTTTCGGAAGCGTTGAAGGTACTTACAGAAAACACAGGGCGTGGAATAACAACACGTTATACCGACCTTATTTCTCCTAAACCTAAAGACAACAGAAGCGGAGAAGAAATTGTTGCAGACGTAATCAAACGTTGCGGATTGGTGGTGAAAAACAATTGAACTTATTTGAACTATTTGTAAAAATAGGTGTTCAAGATGAAGCCTCGGACAGATTAGGCAAAATCACACAAGGTTTAGGAAACGGACTTAAAGCGGCGGCACAGGTCGGCGTTGCGGCGGTTGGTGTTGCGGCTTCGGGCATTGCGGCATTAACCACCTCTGCCGTGAAAAGTTATGCAGAGTATGAACAACTCGTTGGAGGCGTTGGTACTCTCTTTAAAGATAGTTCCGATGTTGTGCAAGAATACGCACAAAATGCTTACAAGACGGCAGGACTTTCCGCTAATGAGTACATGAACACCGTTACAAGTTTTTCTGCATCGCTTATTCAAAGCCTTGGCGGAGATACTGCAAAAGCGGCAGAAGTTGCGGATATGGCAATAACCGATATGTCGGACAACGCAAATAAAATGGGTACAAGCATTGATATGATACAAAATGCTTATCAAGGTTTCGCTAAAGGCAACTTTACCATGCTCGACAACCTTAACAAAATGGGGGCATTTGCCGTATAAATGAAGGGCAAAATGCGAACTTTCTCTAATTGACTTGGAAACCCTAACCGAAGGGCAACAGGGCGGAAGCGAAAGCACCGTGAACGACTAAACGAGAAAGCATCCGATGGGATGAAGCGATAGTCTGAACTGCACTTATAACGGTTTCAATGAAGGTGCAGATAACATATGCAAGTTGGGCTATGGCGGCACTCAAGCAGAAATGGAACGTTTGCTTGCTGATGCAGA
Organism: Eubacteriales bacterium; assembly: GCA_045631825.1. Classification (GTDB taxonomy): domain Bacteria; phylum Bacillota; class Clostridia; order Oscillospirales; family CAG-382; genus UMGS1387. The sequence goes on from JAZQVQ010000277.1 coordinate 14,528, forward strand.
AAAAATTTCCGGCATTAAGTATGACATTACATCTTTTGCAGATGTTGCAGATGCAATTCACGTTATCCAAGAAGATATGGGAATAGCAGGAGCAACTGCTCTTGAAGCAGGAACAACAATAGCAGGAAGCCTTTCTGCCGCAGGTTCGGCGTGGCAAAACCTTATAACAGGCATTGCGGATGATAACGCAGACTTTGAAATGCTTGTGGATAATCTTATCACATCGCTTGTTGGTGATGGAACGGAAAGCAACATGGGCGTAGTTGGAAATATTCTGCCGAGAATAGAAGTCGCTCTCAATGGTGCGGCAAAACTCATTGAAGAACTTTTGCCCGTTCTTATGGAACAAATCCCGTCTATTATAGAAAATACACTTCCGAAAATTGCGGAAGCGGCTTTCCATATAATCGAAACCATTGGAAATAGTGTTTTGCAGAACGCACCTGCGATTTTCAAAATGGCGATGGATATTATTATAATGCTTGCGGAAGGTCTTGCAGGAAACACGGCGGCACTTACATCTTCACTTGTCGAAGTTATTTTGAAAATTGTTGAAGTGCTCACAAACCCTGATAGTTTGATTAAACTGACAAATGCCGCCCTCGATATAATCGTGGGAATTGCTGAAGGACTTATAAAAGCACTTCCGCAGATTGTTAAAGCCGTTCCGAAGATTATCGAAGCCGTTGTGCTCACGATTGGAAACCTTATTTACCAAGTGGTAAATATTGGTAAAGAAATCGTCAATGGTATTTGGAAAGGTATCCAAGATATGCGAGCCAATTTTGAACAGAAAATCAAAAATTTCTTTAGCGGCATTGTCGAAGGCGTAAAAGCCGTGCTCGGTATTCATTCTCCTTCCCGTGTATTTGCCGGAATTGGTAAGTTCATGGCTGACGGTTTAGGCGAAGGTTGGGAAGATGAATTCGGCACAATCAAAAAACTCATTGATGACAGCCTTGTTTTTGATGACCCGAACATTGGCATTTCCGCTTCCGTAAACGGAACAAAAGGTTCGCAAGTTGCCTCCGGCGGTAACGTAATCAACATTACGTTCAACGGAGTACAAAGCAATAACCCTCAAGAATTTATGGAATATATTGCAAAAGAACTTCAAAGATTTCTTGAAAGGAGGGAGTTAATTTATGGTTGAGTATGAATTTTGGTTTGGTGGAAAATCTTCCAAAGAAGCAGGGATACATCTTCAAAAGCCCATTCAGTTCACAGGAGCAGTTCCTATTCGTGACAGCGTAAGGGTTGCAGGGAAAAACGGAATGGTTTATTTTGAAACACACGCCTTCGAAAACCGACAAGGTAACGTGGATTGCTTCGTTATGGGAGAAAACGCCGAACAAAAATTCGATGATGTAAACGCCTTTTTGTTTGGAAATCTTTCTTACCAAGTTTTACAAACAGACGAGGATATCAACCATTTTTGGCTTGCCAAAGTTGCCAATGGTGCAGACATCGCCGTGCGACTTAAAAAACTCGCTCCTTTTTCTATTGAGTTTGATTGCAAACCTCAAAGGTTTCTTGTTTCGGGTAATGAAGTTATCACAGCTACAAACGGCGGAATGATAAAAAACCCCACAGCTTTCACAGCTTTACCGCTTATAACTGTTTATGGAAACGGAGAAGGGGCGTTAAACGTTGCAGGAACGGTTGTAACACTATCTTCCATTGACGATAGAGTAATTTTAGATTGTGAGGCACAAAATGCTTACAAAGGCACAGAGAACCTTAACAACACAATCGCCGCACCTGAATTCCCCGTCCTTTTTGCAGGTGATAATGAGATTTCTTGGAGCGGTGATATCACAGGTGTTGAAATTATTCCGAGGTGGTGGACACTCTAAAATGAAACCTATTTTATATGAAAGTACAAGAACACAGTTTAATGATAACGGCATTGGTATTCTCTCCGATGCCGTTTCTTGTATTGTAACGGAAGAACGCAACGGAAGATTTGAACTTGTTTTAACTTATCCTGTTGACGGCATCCATTACAAAGAAATAAAACAAAGAGCGATTATTGCGGCGAAAGCACATTCGGACGGAAACATTCAGCCGTTTAGGGTTTACAGAATTACAAAACCTCTCAACGGCATGGTTTCTATTTACGCCGAGCACATCAGCTATGACCTTACAGGCATCGCTGTTTCTCCTTTCACGGCAGGAAGTGTTGCGGCGGCATTACAGGGCATTAAAACAAACTCCGTTATTGAAAACCCTTTTGAGTTTTGGACAGACAAAAGCACCGTTGCTCAAATGAGCATCAAAACGCCTGTTTCGGCAAGAGCAGTGCTCGGTGGCGTTCAAGGCTCGGTGCTCGACACATACGGCGGAGAATATGAGTGGGATGGCTACACAGTAAAACTCTACAACGAAAGAGGAAAAAACAGGGGCGTTTCCATAAGATACGGAAAAAACCTTGTTGACCTTGAACAAGAAGAAAACTGTGCGGCGGTTTATACTGCGGTAATGCCGTATTGGGCAGACAGCGAAGGCAACACAACTATGCTCACGGACAAAATCGTGAAAGTATCGGGTACTTTTGATTTTGAGCGAGTGCTCACACTTGACCTTTCAAACGAATTTGATGCTCAACCGACACAGGGAGAGCTTTTAAGCCGTGCTCAAAAATATATTGCGAACAATAACATTGGTATCCCGAAAATCTCACTTTCCGTTTCTTTTGTTCCGCTTGAACAGGCGGAAGAATACAAAGACAAGGCCTTTTTAGAAAAGGTTCTGCTTTGTGATACTGTAAACGTTGTTTTTGAAAAACTCGGTGTTTCCGCAACGGCAAAAGTTGTTAAAACTGTTTTTGATGTTCTTCTTAACAGATATAAAACAGTTGAACTCGGCGATGCTCAAAGCAACCTTGCGGATACTCTTATCAAACAAGACCAAGCAATAAAAGAAGCACCGAAAAAGGCGATGTCAATGGTTGCACAGGCGGCAGAAAACGCAACACAACTTATCACAGGAAACCGTGGCGGTTATGTTGTTATCCATTCTTCCACAGGGCAATCACAGCCGGACGAAATCCTCATAATGGACAAACCAACCATTGAAGAAGCAGTAAAGGTGTGGCGTTGGAATAACAATGGACTTGGATATTCGGAAACAGGATATTCGGGAACATATACAACAGCTTGGACTATTGACGGAGCGTTCAATGCCGACTTTATTACGGCAGGAACAATGTCTGCAAACCTTATTAAGAGCGGACTTCTTCAAAGTTTGAACAATGTCACCACTTTCGATATGGACGATGGGAAAATCACTATTGCCGATGAAAGTGGCAATTCGATGGAACTTACCGAGGAGGGAATTGTCTATAACCACACATCGGAAGATGGAACAATTTCAACAACGTTGTTTGAATTGACAACTTCGGAAGAAATATCCTCCGAAATACAAGTTATAAGAGGTAAGATTTTTTCAAATATTCTGCAAGCAGGAATTAGAATTGTTTTAAATAACAACGGATACAATGAAGTTGAAATTGGGCACAATAGTTCGGATTTTGGCGGTTATGTTAGAGTAAACAATGCTCAACAGGAAGAACGTGCGACTTTATGGGTAACGGGCGAAGATGCTGGCATATTAACTCTAAAAAATAGCGATAACAATCCTTATGCTTGGATTAGTAATGTAAAAGGTGCAGGCGGACAGCTTAATATTTGCACAGAAGGCGGAACAAGCACTTCGCAACTCAAAAACAAAGCAGGTGCAGGCGGTCAGCTTGAACTCCGAAATGAAAACGGTAATGCAACTTTTTCTTTTTCAAATCGTTCCGGCGGTGGTGCTGAATGTTGGATTGGAGAAGGCTCTTCTGTTTATAAATTGTTTGACTATTATGGCGGAAAAAGGCGTCTTTGGGCAGACGAAATTAGTTTAAACGGAAAAATTAACGGACTTATTAACCCGATATTTTTTGGCATTGACTTTGCAAACGGAAGTTCTCTTAGTTTTGACGGAAGCGGATATTCTGCAATTATTCTTTGCGGTTGGCCTACGGATAAAAGCAACAGTTCGAAAGTTTCCTTGACAATTCCGATAGAAGCGATTTTGATAGGAAATTCCGAGAGTTATAGTTCGGGCGGAATTTGGCAAATTGCAGACGATACGGCGTATTTTGCGTTCAATGTATATAGAGACAGTTCGGGAATGGTTTATATGAAATCAAAATCCGGCAATGGCCATATAACCGAAATTTTCGGTGTAAGATAAGGGGGGATTTTCTATGATGACTGGTGATGCTTATAACCTTCCTATTCAAATAGAAACAAACATGGGGTTCGCCAATATGGGAACGTTTGAAGATGTGGAAGTTATGTTTGGAAATGTAAGAAAAACTATTTCGGGCGGCGAAATTAAATACGATGAAGGAAAACAGGCGTTTTTAATTCCGCTTTCACAGAAAGAAACGTTTAGACAAAAAAGAAACGTTGAAATTAAAATAAGGTGCAAATTTCCCGATGGAAGTGTAATCGGCGTTTCCGCAGGTAATTATGACATCGAAGAGTCCGCATCGAAGGTGGTGCTTTAATGGAAGAAATAAAAGCAAAAATTCTTGACCTTCCAATGTTATCGGTTGGACTTGGAAATGTTGAAATACAAGCAGGTGGTGGGGAAGATGTTGCCGAAGAAACAAATGAGTACACCACAAAACTTGAAGAACTTGAAGAAGCAATAGTTGAACTTGAAACGGAACTTGAGGGGAAAATGTCCGTGGCAGGATATGAAAGCGGATATAATGACGGCTACGAAACAGGACACTCCGAAGGTTTTAACAACGGATATTCAAGCGGATATACTGACGGGGAAACCGAGGGATATTCCAAAGGTTATGAAGCAGGTCTTGAAAATGGTGGTAGTGGTCTTGCAGATGCTATCATTAACAGAACAATTACTGAAATAGAGAGTGATGTAGATGTAGTTGAAGACCATTGTTTCTATGGTTGCGGATTGCTGACAAAAGCAATTTTTCCAAATGCAAAATCTGTTGGAGATAATGGTTTTAGAAGTTGCACAAGCCTTATAACTGTATCTATTCCGAATGTTGAACAATTATGGGGTGGCTCGTTCAGAGACTGTTCTTCTCTTGAAGAAATCGACTTGCCTAAAGTTACAAGATGTTATTCCGCAATTTTTCAAGACTGCGAAAAATTAAAAACTGTCATTCTTCGGAGAAATGCCGTGTGTACCTTATCCAGCTCAAATATATTTTCGGGTACTGCAATTGCGAACGGTACAGGTTATGTCTATGTCCCCGACAATCTTGTAGATAGTTACAAAGTGGCGGCAAACTGGTCAACTTATGCAAACCAAATCAAGCCTTTAAGCGAATTAGGTTGAGTTTTTGTATGGGGGGTGATGCCTAATGTCAAACAAAGAACAATTACAAGAAAATAATACCGCTTTGGCAGGATATATCACTCGTGTTAATGCGGCAAAAGAAACTGCGGCAAATTTGCCCGAAGCAAGCGGCGGCAGTTATCCGTTTTTTGACGGAGAATATAATGTAACTCCTGCTGTTGATGAACAAAAACTTGAAACCGCAAAAAAGGTAATGCGTGAAAATTTAACCGTTCTCGCTATACCTTATGCAGAGGTTTCAAATTTGGCAAACGGCAAGACCGTTACTATTGGATAAAGAGAGGTATAAAATATGGCAATTAACAAAGTTGTTTATGGTAACAATACACTTATCGACCTCACAAGCGATACTGTAACAGCAGATAAAATCCTTAAAGGATACAAAGCACACGCCGCAAGCGGTGAACAAATTACAGGTACTTCTACCTTTGATGCGGATACCCAAGATGCAACCGCAACCGCAGACGAAATCCTTGCAGGTGAAACAGCCTATAACAAAGGCAACAAAGTCACAGGTACAATGAAAAACAACGGTGCTGTGGCAGGAAAAATCACCACAAAAGCCGGAGCATATTCTGTTCCTCAAGGTTACCACGATGGTTCGGGTAAAGTTTCCATCGATGCAAACGAACAGGCAAAACTTATTCCCGAAAACATCCGTGAAGGCGTAACTGTTCTTGGCGTTGCAGGTTCAATGAGTGGTTCGGAAGGTGTAAATCCGCAGGCAAAAGAAGCGACACCGAGTGCCGAAGAACAAGTAATTCTCCCCGATGCAGGCTACAACTATCTTACTCAAGTTACAGTTAAAGCAATTCCTTATGTAGAAAGTGAAAACTCCGCAGGCGGCAAAACTGCAACTATTGGTTAAGGGGCTGATATAAATGGCAATTAACAAAGTTGTTTATGGAACAACTGTCCTTGTTGACCTTTCGGAAGATACGGTCACCGCCGATAAACTTGCAAGCGGAGTAACCGCCCACGATAAAGCAGGAAACATTATCACAGGCACAAAGAAAGACCCTGTTTATCAAAGCAAAACAGTTTCTCCATCAACTTCGACACAGACCGTAGAACCCGACACAGGATATGACGGACTTTCGCAAGTAACCGTTAATGCTATGAGCACGGCTACACAGGCAACGCCGAGCATTTCCGTTTCTTCGGATGGTCTTATTACGGCTTCCGCAACACAGACCGCAGGTTATGTAACCGCAGGAACAAAGTCTGCAACAAAACAGCTTACTACCAAAGGGGCAACGACCATTACTCCGAGCACTTCTGCTCAAACGGCTGTTGCAAGCGGAGTTTATACCACAGGAGCGGTTACTGTTGCGGCTGTTCCTACCGAAACGAAATCCGTAACCGCAAACGGAACTTATACTCCTTCGAGTGGTAAATATTTTTCAAGTGTAACTGTTGCAATTCCTACTTATGACGGGAGCGTGAGTTAATTGGCTGTAAAAAGCACTATAACTTATAACGGCACAACCATAGCAGAAACCGAAGAAAGTGGGAATGTTGCTATTACTTATAACGGCAAAACCCTTGCAACTTTAGGGGGCGGCGGTTCAAAAACACTCAACTGTGCAAATAAATATATGCTGACGAATTTAGTTATCGGAAGCAAAACCCTTAAATGTGCAAACAAACTTATGTCAAGTAATATCGGCGTTTCGGTAGCAAGCCTTGTTAACAAGTTGTATGTCACGTTTGCAGGGAATTTATACGAATATGAATTTGCAAGCGGAATGACTTGGAGCGGATTCGTATCAAGTAGTTACAATGACGGTAAATTTTCTTTTGGCAATGCTAAAATAAAATACGACATAACGGATGCTGAAATTACAGATGTATTGCTATTCAATGGTGCACCGGTATTAACCGCAGAACTTGACAGGGCAAATATAAATACGAACATCTTTATTCGGGGAGATGGGTCGATAAACCCGAACATAGTAAACGGAAAAACTTATATTGTTCAAATTGAAGCACTTAAAAATTGTAGTTGGGAAACTGTTTCTTTGATTGCAAGAAGCGGCAAGGCTTCGCAGTATTGGAATGTCGGTGATACAAAAACAATGGAAGTCCTCGGAACTTACACGATGCAGATTGTGGCTTTCGACTATTACGATGTTGCAGACCCTGTCGCTTATGGTAGGCAGAAAGCAGGAATTGTATTTCAATATGTTGAGGTAACAGGTACGGGTTCTTCTTGGGCGAACTCAATAACAAATGCGAATGATTGGATATCAAACTCTTCCGAAGTGAAAGACTTCGTTCCTGCTATAAAATATACCATCGCAGAAAAATATAATTCTTCAACGGTACTGACCCAAACAGCGAAAGGTATTCCACCTTCGGAAATGGAAATTTTCGGAACTGTTACATACGATGCAATATCGGTCGGAACGCAGTTTCCGTATTATGCCGCAGGAAACAGCAAAATTAAAAAAGATAGAAACGGTGGCACAAGAGGTTGGTGGACACGCTCTTATGGTGGACAATCGGGTTATTATACATATGTCAATGCAGGGGGAGCAGTTAGAAGAACTACGGGTAGTACCTTCTATGATGCTCCTATATTCTGTCTTTAAGGGGGAAGAAAATGTTATATCAGTTTATAAATGCCGACAACGAAATTGTCGGAACAAAAGCAATGCCGAATTGGATTTTTCTTCAAGACAACGGCTTTTTCGGACTTTGTGATTTTGAAAAATGCGAAGGTGTAGCAATTAACGGTATTCCGTATCATCTTGAAGGCAGAAAAGAAATTGAAGGACTTGAAACTGTTTTTTTTGAGATGGTTCCTGAAGAAGAATACGAAAGAATCATTGCAGAACAACAGCAGAAACTTCTTGACATTATTACTGGGGAGGTGGTAGCTAATGAAAATACTGACAAAGGCTGATGCAATAGCTTTCCGTAAACAAATTGAAGCGGCGGCGGTTAACCTTGACGATAAAGGTGCTTCTATGGCGGCGGACTTTTATTCCGATATGACCTATAACGGCGAACTCGTTAAAGCAGGAACGAGAATAAACCACGGCGGAGTGCTCTACAAAGCGGCGGTAGACCTTTGGGATAGAGAAGAAAATAATCCCGACAATGCTCCGACACTTTGGGAGAAAATCGCATACCACGAAGGTGTTCGTGTCATTCCCGAAGTTATCACCGTTACCACGGCGTTTGCTAAAGACGAGATTGGATATTGGGAAGTGGACGGTAAAGTCTATAAATCCCTTCTTGGTGCAAACGTTTACACTCCGGCGGCTTATCCGCAAGGTTGGGAGGAGGTTTAATTGGATTTACATATCACTCCCAACACAATTATCCTTGCGGTGAGTATGTTTTCAGCAATCGGCACGGTTCTTTTTTGGATTTTAAAAGCACACAAGTGGTTTCTTAATCAAGAAGCACAAGACGAAAAACTCAAAAAAGTTGAAACCGAATTAAAAAAAGAAATTCAAGAACTCCGAGAAAAACACGATGCGGATATGAAAAAATCCAAAAGTGAACGAAGGGTTGTTTGCTTTGGTCTGTCGGCTTGTCTTGATGGACTTCTTCAACTTGGATGCAACCATACCGTGCCGGAAGCAAAAAGCGAACTCGATAAATACCTAAACGAACAGGCTCACGAATGAGGTGGTTTTATGGCTATCAAAATCGGACTTGATGCAGGACACAGCGAAGAAAGCCGAGGAACATATTCGGTCGAAAGCGTTAACGACAATCTTTTCGAAGATTATTACACACTTGACCTTTGCTATATGATTGAAAAAAGCCTTATTGCAAACGGCTTCGAAGTCTTTCTCACAAGGAAAGACGAAAAGGCGGTCGGCGATGTTTCCGACAGAGCGAAGGCTTGCGTTGCCGCAGGTTGCGACTTTGCCGTTTCAATTCATTTCAACGGATTTCACACGGCATCCGCAAACGGAACGGAAATTTTTGTTCCTTATGCGGAAAAGGCCGCAAACATTGAAGTCGGCTTTTATAACTGCCTTACCAAGTTTTTCAAAGAAAGAAAACCTTTTGCCCGAAGTAGCGGAACAAAAAACCACGCCGTTATTTTGGATAAAAAGCTAAACCTTTCAACGAAAAAGTTTGATGCAGTTTCAAACGAAACGGACTATTTCGGTTTTATCCGAACATCTTGGCAAAACGGACTTTCCGCAGACCTTTTGGAAGTTTGTTTCCTTACCAATAGAAAAGACTTCGACACCTATTGGAGAAATAGGGAGGATATTGCCGAAGGTCTTGCAAAAGCCATTATAGAAGGTTTCGGTAAAACATATGACCCTAAAAAATGTTTAGTGGAACTTCCGGCGATAAAAGAAAAAAGCATTGGCAAAGGCAGACTTAACAAGAACCGAGTTGATGTTAAATTTTAAAATTAAAACTTGAAAAAACCCCACCTATGGAGTTTTCAAAAAAACTTGTTATTTGGGTTTTACTGTTTTGTTTCGCCGTGATTGTTTTCTGTTGCTACATGATTTATGTAACAAAAGACTTAACGCCGCTTTCGGAACTTATTATCCTCGTTTCCGGCATTGTAATGGCGGTTGTTGGTTTCTATGAAAACAAAGCAAAAGCGGAAAACAAAATTAAACTCATGAAAGAAAATAACGTTAAAGTAACTGGAGAACATTTTAAGGAGGAATAAAATATGGAATATATTGACCTTACCGAACTTCTTATTGCGGTTATCACCGTTCTCATCGGAATTGCCGCAAGATACGCCATTCCCTACCTCAAAGAAAAATGGGGCGAAGCAAAATTCGATAACATTCAAAAATGGGTAAAAATTGCCGTAGGTGCGGCAGAAATGATTTACACAGAAAGCGGAATGGGCAAACAAAAGAAAGAATATGTTCTTGGGTTTCTTAACAAAAAGGGTTTCACAGTAGATTGCGATGCACTCGATAATCTTATAGAAAACGCCGTGCTTGAGCTTAACAAGGAGGCAAAGAATGAATGAACTAAAAACAATTCCTTATGTTGTCTATAAAGTACTTGAAGCAAAATACAAAAAGCTGATTAGAAGGCTTCTTTGGGCACTTGGATTGACTAATTTGTTTTGGTTTATTCTTTTTCTTATCGGGTGATTTTAATTGAAATTTGACCCTTACGCATACAACTATTCCTATTCCGAATGGGAATATATTATTGATGAACATATATTTAATGAACGCAACAGAAAGATACTCAAACGGAAACTCCTTGATGATGTTACCTTTGAAAGGATAGCAGAAGAAATGGAAATGTCCGTTAGAGGTGTCCAGTATGTTGTAAAAGACGGATTAAACGAACTTATCCGCCACATATAAAGAAAAGCCGGAGGCGTAATGCTTCCGGCTCTTTTTTTTATGCCTATTTATCGGAAAGTTATATAAGGACTTTCCCTTTTTGCTCTTTCGTTATCAAGTTTATATTTCATGAGTTCAAAAAGGTATGCAGGGCAAGTGCGTTCTTCTAATTCCCAACTTTGAACGGTGCGGTAAGGGATACCGAAGTATGCGGCAAACTGCGGTCTTGTCATGCCGGAACTTTTTCGAAGTTCTTCAAAAGTCATTCTGCATCCTCCTTGTAAGTATAATCACCTTTGCTATAAACAAGAAGACCTTTCAAAAGAAGGCTACGCAAAACATCATAAGTTGTAGAACCTAAATTTTCGTCAACGGTTCGTACTTGTAATTTCTTATTGCCGTAAAAAGTACGAATAAATGCTCCGTTTTTAAGTGCTTCAATAAGTTCTTCCTCATTGTATTTCTTCATTTCTGTTCTCCTTTCAAATGGTTTGGTTATCAATTCGTTCTTTGATTTCTTTTACTGTTTTGTATTCGCCGACATATTCGCCGCCGATACGGACGATGTATTTGTTTCCTTTTTTGTAGTATTCAAAGCCTTTGTAGAATTTGCTGTTTTCCATTTTTTTCTCCTTTCAAGTGGTGGGCGGTATTGCCGCCGCCCTTCGGCTTGTTGGCTTTAAATGTATTCTATTACGGATTTGGTAGCTTTGTTATATTGAAGGTTATCAAAGTAACCATTCGCTTCGGCTTCTTTGTCGAATTCGGTTTTAACAAATTCAAGAACCTTTTTGTAATCTTCTTTGTTATCAAGCATTTTCTTTGCTTTGGTAATTACGGACTTGGTAAAAGCAGTTTGTTGGCTTCTTGTTGTTTTAATCATTGTCTTATCTCCTTTGCTTTAATTGGTGTGCTAACCTTTTCTGTATCTTTATTATACACGATGTGTATATAGAAGTCAAGCCTTTTTCAAAAATATTTTCATAAAATTTTCATAAAATTTGCCGTTTGCTTTCGTGGCAAACGGCTTTATTTTTTTGTATATTTTTCTTGTAAACAGGGGGTGATAAAACGGTTAGTTATAATGCAAATCCAATAAACAAAAGGGTTGGCGATTGCACGGTTAGGGCAATAAGCAAAGCATTGAACCAAAGTTGGGAAAGAACTTATGTAGGACTTTGCCTTGAAGGTTTTCTCCTCTACGATATGCCAAGTGCGAACAACGTGTGGGGAAGTTACCTTAAAAAACACGGATTTAAAAGAAACATTATATCTAATGAATGCCCCGATTGTTACACGGTTGGAGATTTTTGTAAAGACCATCCCGAAGGCACATTCATTCTTGCAATATCGGGACACGTTGTCACGGTCTGCGATGGTGAAGCATTCGACAGTTGGGATAGTTCGGAAGAAGTTCCGATTTATTATTGGTACAAGGAGGAATAAAAAATGGCATATGGATATTATCCGACACAGAATTATTTTCCGCAAATGAATAACGCCGTTCCCGATATGCTCAACAGCTACAAGGCACAGTATCAACCACAGAACGGATTTTTATGGGTACAGGGAGAACAGGCGGCGAAGGCTTATCTTGTTGCTCCTAATAGCACGGCAGTTCTTTGGGATAGCGAAAAACAGCTTATCTATATCAAATCTGCTGATGCTTCGGGAATGCCAAGCATAAGGACAATAGAATGGAAGGACTATGTACCGCCCACAGAAACGCCCACAGAACACGTTTGTTCTTGCGGTGACAAGTTTGTTTCAAAAGAGGACTTTACCGCCTTACAGGGCGACGTGGAGCGTTTAACAAAAAGAATTGATGCAATGGTTAAACCTAAAAGCAAAATTATGAAACATAGCGAGGAGGATTTTGATGAGCAACTCTCTCTTTAATGCTTTTGGAGCACAGAACAACATTTCGCAGATGGTCAACGAATTCAATAACTTTAAAAACAGTTTCAAGGGAGACCCGAAAGCAGAAATCGAAAGAATGATGAAAACAGGTCAGCTTTCACAGGAGCAGTTCAACGAATATGCTCAAATGGCGAATGAACTTTCCAAATACATAAGGCTTTAATCGTGCACGATTTAGCAATATAAAAAAACAAACAAGAGGTGAAATTTTAAAATGACAGAAAATATGATGACCCCTGCTGACTTTGCGGCCGTAACTGGTGGCAATAGAAACAATGACGGAATGTTCGGCGGTGACAACGGCTGGTGGATAATCCTGCTTTTCCTTGTTCTCGGTGGCCGTGGTTTCGGCTTTGGCGGCGGTGGTGGAAATAATGGTGGTGTAGGCACAGGCTCTGTTTGTGCAACTCCGGCAGATGTAACCACAGCCGTTGATAGACAGACTTTTATTTCCAAACTCGACCAACAGACATATGGACTTGCGGATGCAACCTATGCACTCAACAACGCTATCACAAGCGGATTTGCGGCGGCAGAACTTTCCCGTGCAAACATGGCAATGGATAATTACAAATGTTGCTGTGAAACTCAGCGACTTATTGAAAGAGGTTTCTGCGACACAAATAATACCATCCATACCACAGCAAGGGATATTATTGACAACGCTAATGCCAATAGCAGAGCAATTCTTGACTTCCTTGTAAAAGACAAAATCGACACTCTTACTGCTGAAAATCAGACCTTGCGTTTCCAAGCATCGCAGAGTGCACAGAATGCCTTTATTACAGCAAATCAAGATGCACAGACCGCAGAACTTATTCGCAGACTTCGTTCTCCCGAACCTGTACCGAGCTATATTGTGCCTAATCCCAACTGTTGCTACCAGTACAATGTAACTCCTGCTTGCGGTTGCGGCGGTAATGCTTTCTAAACTGAATAGAAAAGCATCTTTTTCGTGACCTCACGAAAATGTTCAGCTAATGGCTGATGTTGTAAAAAGCGGTGGGGTTGCAACGCTCTGCCGCTTATTTTTATTTAGGAAAGGATATGATTTTTTGGCGGCTGAATATAGTTATATTCCAGTTCAAACAATAGCAGTTGACGAGAACGTGCTCTTCATTGAAGGTGCAAGAGCCTGTCACAAAGGCTTTATTTCTCACAGAGATAACTCCGGCATCTTTTTCCTTAAAGGTGCAAGCGGCGGTTGCAAATCGGTTTATCGTGTAACCTTTGACGGAAACATCGCAATCGCCGAAGATGGCACAGTAGAACCCATTTCTGTTGCTCTCACAATCAATGGCGAAGAATTGACAAACGCCCTCGCAACGGTCACTCCGGCGGCTGTTGGCGATTTCTTCCATGTAAGTGTAACAACATTTATTGAAATTCCTTGCAGTTGTTGTGTAACCGTTAGTGTCGAAAATGTAAGCGAAACCACAGATATTGATGTGACAAACGCAAATATCATTTTCGAACGTGTAGCTTGAGAAAGGGGGCGGTTATATGAAATCACTTTATGAACTCAAAGAAATGCTTTGCTATGAACTTGACGAAATTGTAAAGAAAGGCGAACTTTCCGCAGGTTCTTTGGAAACAGTTCACAAACTCACCGACACTATCAAGAATATTGATAAAATTGAAATGCTCGAAGAAGAAGGCGGATATTCCGAAGAGGGAAGCTACGAAGGTGGCGGCTCTTATGCCCGTGGCGGTGGCCGTGGTCGTGGAAGAAACGCAAGACGAGACAACATGGGCAGATATAGCCGAGAAGGCGGTTACGGCAGAGAAGGCTATGGCAGAGAGGGCAGTTACGAAGGTGAAGATAGCTATGGACGAGGCGGCGGTTATAGTCGTGAAGGTGGCGGTTACAGCCGTGAAGGCGGTTATAGCCGTGGTGATGGCAAAGAACATCTCATGCGTAACATCAGAGAAATGATGGACGAAGCCAAGAACGACAGAGAACGTGAAGCATATCGTAAAGCCATGAAAGAACTTGAAAACGCCTAACGGAATGTGGTATAAATGATTTCGGAACGTGATTTATTAGAAGCCATTATGGAAACCGAGGACGAACCACCGTCCTATACAAGCATAAAAAAACTTGCAAACCTATACATTGTTTATGACCATCTTTATGGCAAGAAACCTATCCCCGACAATATTGAAACGAAAAAAGATAGTGAGTTTTGGCAAGCAGTAAACGGCAAAGACATGAACAATGTGCTCGCCATAATGGACGAACTAATGGAAACGCTCGAAGTTATCAATAACAGAGCCTATCAAAGTGTCATCCAAAAAATACGGAAAATTTAACACACTTTTTAACACACTTTTGATGTTTTGGGGAGAAAATCTCATATTTTGCAGAAAAAATATAAAGGCGAAAAAACCGCATAAATATGCCAAAAATTCCGCCTAAAAGCAATCTCATATTTTGCAGAAAAAATGCAAGTTGGGGGTTCGAATCCCCGATGGCTCACCACGAAAAAACCGCTTAACAATGCGAATTGTTAGGCGGTCTTTTTTTGCATTTAACACACTTTTTAACACATTTTAATTTTTAATAATAATCTTATCAAATACTTTTTGAAGTTCTTCAGCAACAATTTCATTGTCACCTTCAAGAA
>JAZQVQ010000278.1:0-3895 GCA_045631825.1 Eubacteriales bacterium
CACGTCTGCAAACTTATGGCGGGTATTACCTCAGACGAGGAGATAAAAAGCAAAATTGCCGACAAAGGATATGTTGTTGTAAATGACTGTGCTTGTGGCGGTGGAGCAACCTTAATAGCCTTTGCAAACAAAATACACGAAATGGGGATTAACTACCAAACGGACTGTATGTTTGTTGCACAGGACATTGACTATACAACGGCTCTGATGTGCTACGTGCAACTTTCTTTGCTCGGTTGCCCCGGATACATAAAAATCGGTGATACACTCACAGACCCTTTGACAGATTCTTGGTTAGAAGCTGAATTAGGCAGTAACATTTGGCTTACCCCAATGTTTTATACAGAAATATGGCTTACCAGAAGAATTAAGGAGCAAATGAAACGAATCTTGCACGGTGTATCGGTTCCAAAAGCTCCAAAGGAAGCGGAGCCTATTCCCGAGCCGAAACAAGAACCCGCTGTAACGGAAATAATTATACCTGCAGCGGAACAGGAAGCCGTACAACTCAGTTTATTTTAAGGAGGGGCGAAATGAAAAAACCATTACCCGATAAAATAACCGCCAAAAGAACATCTCCAACAGACATTGAAATGTTCAAGGGCAAAAAGAAAATAGCGCATATACATTGTGAACCTCACGCGGTTACTGAGGTGATCCGCAAGGACTTTGAAAGAAGATATAAAGGAGGAACATTGAAAAAATGCTTAATTGTGCAATAATTATGGGCCGTCTTACATCTGACCCGGAGTTGAGAAAAACACCTTCAAGTGTGGATGTAACACGTTTCACCGTTGCGGTTGACCGTGGCTATGTTAAACAGGGTGAAGAAAGAAAAGCCGACTTTATCAATATTGTTGCTTGGAGACAAACTGCAGAGTTTATCTGCAATTACTTCAAAAAAGGCTCAATGATTGCCGTTCAAGGCTCCATACAAACAGGGTCTTATGAAAAAGGCGGTGCTAAGCACTACACCTTTGAAATCGTTGCAGACAACGTTTCTTTCTGTGGCGGTAAAAGTGACGGGCAGAGTTCTAACTCTTCTCAAATCGAGCCACAGGCAACGGAAACGGCATTTTTCGGTGGTAACTTCTCCGAATTTGCCGCTTTGGTAAACGATGATGATGAATTACCGTTTTAGAGAGGGGGATTTAAATTGAAAAAAGAAACAATATATGCTGAAACAGGATTTTTTGACGAGATTATCGTTGATAATTTTGCAGGCGGCGGAGGAGCTTCCACGGGAATAGAGCTTGCAACAGGCAGACCCGTAGCGGTGGCAATAAACCACGACCCCGCCGCTATTTTAATGCATAAAACAAACCATCCTCATACTTTGCATTTACAGGAAAGCGTATGGGACATAGACCCCGTCAAGGTATGCGGAGGTCACCCCATAGGACTTGCTTGGTTCTCTCCCGATTGCAAACATTTCAGCAAAGCAAAAGGCGGAAAACCCGTTGAAAAGAAAATCAGAGGTCTTGCTTGGATTGTTTGCAAATGGGCGGGTTTAGTACGTCCGAGAGTAATTATCCTTGAAAATGTTGAGGAGTTTGTAACATGGGGACCCATAAGAAAAGGTAAGCCTGTAAACTCCAAAAAGGGACAGACCTTTAAAAAGTGGAAAAGCCAGCTTGAAGAACTCGGCTATAAAATCGAACACCGGGAACTTGTGGCAGCGGACTACGGCGCACCTACTACCCGAAAACGTTTTGTTCTTATTGCAAGATGTGACGGAAAGCCTATTGTATGGCCCGAAAGAACTCACGCTCCTGCAGATAGTGAAGAGGTTAAA
The DNA here is from genome assembly GCA_045631825.1 of Eubacteriales bacterium. Taxonomy (GTDB): domain Bacteria; phylum Bacillota; class Clostridia; order Oscillospirales; family CAG-382; genus UMGS1387. Next base: position 1,796 of record JAZQVQ010000278.1, read on the forward strand.
AGCGGTAAATGTAAACCGTGGCGTTCAGCTGCAGAGATTATCGATTGGAGTTTACCCTGCCCCTCTATCTTTGAAAGCAAAGAGCAAATCAAGGATAAATACGGAGTAAAGGTATTAAGACCCCTTAAAGACAACACCCTCCGCAGAATCACCCGTGGTATTGATAAATTTGTTCTTAAATCGGCAAATCCCTTTATCGTTCCTATTGGTTACGGTGAAAACAAAGGGCAGAAACCGAGAATACACGATATAAACCAACCTCTCCCCACGATTGTTTCAAGTGGTAAACACTATGTTGCAACTCCCTATTTGGCGCAGGTGAAATTCGATAATAAAGAAAGTTCATTAAAAGAGCCCTTGGGGACATTAACAACCGTAGGCTCACATTTATTCATTTCTCCGAAATTATCTGAGTACTTTGGGGTTCAAGTGAACCACGGCGGAACAGAGAGGTTTTTTGATATTACAAAGCCTTTAGGTACCGTTACAGGTAAGCACGGCTTCGGAATAGCAGATACGATACTTTCACCCCTGCATATTCACAATAATACAGGTGCAGGCGGAAACGATATGCGTTCGCCTGTAAATGCATTAACAACAGGAAATCAGCAAATGTTGATTGCTCCGCACCTTTCCAAGTACTTTGGAGGAGTTGTCGGAGGAGATACGAGAAATCCGCTCCCCACCGTAACCGCAATAGATCACAATGCATTGGTGGCTGCAAACTTAATCCAATATCACACAGAGCAAAACGAAAATGTAAGAGGTCAAGGACTTTGTAAACCAATAAATACAGTTGATTGCTGTAACCGTTACGGACTGTCAATTGCACATCTTACACAATATTTCAGCGGAGACCACTATCATTCACCCTCTGACCCTTTGCATACCGTTACAACAATGATTCGTGAAGGTGTTACTCTTGCTCATATTGCAGAATTTAAAGGGCAAGACAAAGGGCAAGCGGCAGACGTTCCCTTGAGAACTGTTACAACATCTGCAGGTGAGTTCGGAGCGGTATTTACAACCCTTGCAAAAGTATCTGACGGTGTTGAATTGAAGTATTGGCCCCAAGTTCGTGAGCTGTTAAATACATACTGTGATTACAACATAGCAGAAAATGAAGTTCTGCTTCTTTGGATTGGCGGTGTTCCTTACTTTATTTCGGATATAGGCTTGAGGATGCTTTCTCCCAAAGAATTATATAAAGCTCAAGGGTTCCCGGATGATTACATTATTGAAAAGGATTATCGCGGGTTTGAATACCCGAAAAAAGAGCAGGTCGCAAGAGCCGGTAATGCTGTTTGCCCGCCTATGGCAACAGCAGTTGTAAGAGCCAACTTCCCCGAGTGGTGTAACTATGAAATAACCACAATGGCGAGGTTCAATGAAATCATAGCAGTTTAGAGGTGTTTATATGAAAAAAGCAGTTTTAATTTCATTACGACCGACATGGTGTGAACTAATTGCAAGAGCAATAAACCCTGTGATGTATTCCATAATCAAAAAAGTTGAGGTAAGGAAAACAAGACCGAAACTTGAAACACCTTTTAAGGTTTATATCTATTGCACCAAAGACAAGAAAAATACTTTTTTCCCACCATTAACACAAAAGCTCTTAAATGAATCCCCAAAAGATTTTGTTATAGATAGACGTGGAAATGGCAAGGTCATAGGCGAGTTTATTTGTAATGAAATAACTGTTGCTGAACGGGGAAATTATTGTGTTTTAAAAAAATCGGAAACATTGATTGATGAACTTGATTTGCTTGAATATGCGGACGGTAAAACAGTTTATGGTTGGCACATATCCGACCTTGTAATCTATGACAAGCCGAAAGAATTAAACGAATTCCGTCTTTATGATGTGAGGGCATATTATGATGAAGAATTAAAACTCCCTATGCCTACACACGAAATCAAAAGACCACCGCAGAGTTGGTGCTATGTTGAAGAATTGGGGGCTTAAAAATGGCTTTAAAAATATATTACTTATTTATGTTTTTATTTGTTCTGCCTTTTCTCTCCCACAAGTACGGCTTTTGGGAAGGTAAGACAGAAGCCCGTGAAGAGTTTGAAAAGGAAAAACTTAAAAATATA
>JAZQVQ010000279.1:0-5436 GCA_045631825.1 Eubacteriales bacterium
ATAATTTTAGATTGATATAGAATACGATTGAAACAGTAGGATATGGTAAGCACTAATTGACGCAGTGAAATATTGGATGAAATATTTTCTTGCGGAAATATGAAATAATCCTGACGGATTATGAGATTTTCTGCTAAAGCAGAAATTGAAATTAAATTCACCCACTTATCGTCGATGCGAATTTTGCACGCCGCAGGTGTATTTCACATTGCGAAGCAATATTTCACCCACCCGTAAGGGTGGATTTAGTTGAAAAAGCAGCCTTTCGGCTGCTTTTTCTGGGACGATTGTTAATAACGGATTCAATAAACTAAATGTTTATCGGCAGTAACATACATATTCTACGGTTGTACTTTTGCTGAAAATAACAACATAATTACGCTGAACTCATAAGAAGTTAAATAGAAGTTTCATACTGTCAAGACTTAATAAATTTCACCGTGAAATTCTTAGTCCTTGTTCTAAATCAAGCATAAAACTGTGTGACGGAGTGTTAATACAGATTGCTGTATCTTTTCTTTTTGCTTTGCAGAAAATGCTGTCGTACCGATCAAACACCGTTTGAGCAGTTTTTTCGTCAACTGTGAAGTTGCCGTTGTAAGATGCAAAAATTCTACCGCATTTTGTATTGTAGCTGACGCAGTCGTTGGTGAAAGTAATATGGTTTTGTTTTATTCTTTGTTTGAAGTCTTCAAAGGTTTCTGTATCTGAATCGGAAAGTTCAGTGACGTAGCAGTGGTATTCTCCGCCTTTTCGGTACAAGTCAAAACCGTTTTCAAGGCTTAGCCCCTCAGGCAGCGACCTGCCTTTTAGCAGACCTTTGGCTGAATCGGGATTGTAAGTCTTGTATTTCAATGCGCTGTCCGATATCAAAGCAACAAAAACGCTGTTTTTTCTCGCGAAAACCGTGTTTCCGTCAAGTTCAAATTCATCGTACAAATCACGAGGCATATAGGCGTGAGTAATATCGCAAACAGCACTCTCGCCAAGTCTTTTTTTCTGCGGCAATTTGTAAATGGTTACGTTGACATTTTCGTGCTGAACACTCATCGGACGTCTGCCGTTACCGACCCAATAACCGGGTGATGCACCATATTTACTGTTACCGTTGCCTGCAGGGTGAGTTGTGAAAAGAGTCAGTTCTTCTGCAATATTCGCTGCCCATACGTGCTCCTGAGCGCCGCACATTCCGATATCCTTGCAAATATCAGTGGATATTGAATAATGTGCGTTGCGGTATGTGTAAACATTGCCTCTGCCAAGAGCTATTCCGTGAGGCATAATGTTGTGCTTGCCGGCAAACTTTTCCCAGTTTACAAACTTAAATACCGTAAGGTTTAAAAATTTAAAGTAACTTAAAAATTTGTTTTTATAAAGTTTGTTTTTCTTAAGGTATGCAAGTGTGTTTTTTATAACCTGCGGATTTGTGAATGTCTCTGCACCCGTTTGTGCCATAATCTGAAAATCGCTCTGTCCGACAAGGTTTTCGTTCACCATATCATCGGGTGAAAGCCCGCAACCCATTTTTGAAACGAACGTTTCGTTCAAAAGTGCAATATCCTTTATAGCTTCGGGCAGAGTGTAAATTCCTTTTTCTATAATGTCCGTAAAGCAAAGGACGATATGGTTAGGCTTTTTTTTAAGCGAAGTCCTGATAAGTGCCTTTTCCGTTTCGGAAATATCGGGCTCAGAGAGCAGCTTTTCCGCAACTTCCTTACCCCAGAGAACATTCATTGCACTCTGAATGCTGTTACCGATACAGTTTGCCGCCTTGTTGTTACCGTACATTCTTGAGCTTACCGCAACAAAACGGTTGTTGACGCTGTTGAGCGCAACATCCAGCCAGAGAATGTCCATAACTATCTTCATTTGCTCAATTGCTTTTTCATTCTCTGAATAAGCAATGAAATTTGCCATAGGTGCAATATCCTCGGCAAGATAGTTGTTGCTGAGATATTCAGAAAAACCGTAATTGAAACGCTGTTTCATCCACGCATCAATTCTGGTCTTTGCCATTTCCTTATGTTCTTTGCCGGTCATTGAGTTGTTTGTAAAAATTTCATCAGGCCATTCCTGGCCCGCAAGATACTCACTGACAGCAAACATAATCTGATGGTTTTCTGACCAGTAACACATACTGTCATCGCCCGGCTCATCCATAAAATATTTGAAATTAAGAAAAGCATTTTTTATAAGTGATTTACACTCGGCGTTCAGCTTTTCGCCACAGTCCTTATAGATTTTAAAAAGCATCTGTGCTCTGAAATCCGCACAGTCAAAGCGTTTGTTCATATATTCTGCCTGCTTCAAAAGCAGGGAATATGTTTCATCTTCGCTGAATGAAGGTTCGGTTTGTTTGCCGCAAAGGAAAAGGTATAAATCCTCAAAGCTTTTGCCGTTTATAACAAGAGAATATTTACCGTAATCGGCTTTATCAGGCGAATCGGGCAAGGGTTTTATGCCAAGCAGATAAATAAGCTCGACTGCCGTAAATATTACAACAAATGTTAATATGGCAATCAGCACATAAATGACCGTCATAGGCTTATGCCATCCTCTCAAGAGCTTCAAGTGTTACTTCATAGCGTGTAGGCTTATCCGCAAGAAAGCTCTCCATCTCTTCCATCATATAGTAAGCCATACGCTGCGGTTCTTTGCCTGTACTGCCTGCAATATGGGGTGTGAGAATTGCGTTTGGCACCCAGAAAAGCGGATTGATATAGGGGAACATCTCTTTTTTAAGCACATCGGCAACAAAAGTTCTGGATGGATGAAGAAGTAGTGAGAGTGCAAGCGAATATTCCGCAACCTGTGCTCCTCTGCCGGTATTAATGAATGTTGAACGCTTTTTCATTTTTTTGAAAAGTTTGTAGTTGAAAACGTTTTCAAGTTCAGGCTTGTTTGCAAGATGATTGCTGATTATATCACATTCGCTGAAAAGCGTTTCCATATCAACAAGGGTAACATCGAGCTCTTTTGCTGTTTCTTCGGAAACAAACGGGTCACAGGCATAAACCTCAACGTCGAGCGCCTTAAGTCTTTCGGCAACCATTTTTCCGATTGCGCCAAGACCCACAAGGCCGACTTTGCATCCGAAATTGCCTACGGAGGAATTAGCAAAGGCAAGTGAGCGAATAGGCAGAACGCGGTAATATTTAGCTGCCTGGAAATATCCCTTCGCCGCAAGTGTAATCTGCGCAAAGGTATATTCTGCAACGGGCACGGCGTTTGCCGCAAAAGCAGAGTAAACCTTTATTCCGTTTTCAAGAAACGGCCGTGCAAAATACTGCACCGTGCCTGCTGAATAAAAAACAGCCTTGAGGTCGGGCATATACTCGGCAATTTCCTCTTTTGTAAACTGCGGCATACCCCAGGTTGCAAAGGCAATTTCACAACCCTTGAGAAACCCTTTGTATTCTTCGATATTCTGCTTGTTTATTCTTGGTGAAAGTTCACCGTATTCTCCCAATTTTTTGAGCACCTCGGGTGTATAAACCTTGGAAAACTGCAGTTGATTGCTGCCGAAAAGTGCAATTTTCATGATGCTTCACCCACCTTTTTCTTAAGCCTTTTCATATCTTTAATCATACACGACGGAAATCCGAAATAGCCGCAGAGATATGTATATTCAAGCAGAATATTGCCGTCAAAGCCTGATTGCTTTATTTTGTCAAGCAGGGCGTCAATATATGTCGGGTTGAATTTCGGAAACTGCTCACGGCTTTGCTCGGAATAGGAAATATGTACCGTTTCAATATACGGCAGTGTGCGCTCAATACGGTCAAGATCGTATTGCAGGCGTTTGTAACGTGACTGGAAATATGTCCTGAAATTGTCACATCCGACGTCGGCGTGAATTTGCAGGAAAGCGTCGGTGTTGTTATTGAAAGTATTATCATGACATTCGGGGCAAACGATAATCCCGTATTCTTTGGCAACATCACAGATACTTTTTGTATCCTCAACTATTTGTTTGTAGGTTGCGTGGTCGGTCTTTTCGCTGTCGGATTTACCGAGCCATACTCGGACACTGCGTGCGCCCATAGTGCTCGCAATTTCACAGATTTGTTTCCATTCATTGGCGTTTCTGCAGCCTACACGGTAATAACTCGCATAAGAATTTATGCGTATGCCTGCTCGGTCACAAAGCTCTTTTGCACGTTTTGCATCAGCGACGCTTCTGACGTGAATGTCTCCGCCCCACTCAATGCAGTCAGCTTCTGCTTTACAGGCAATTTTAACGATTTTTTCTATATCCTTTATCTGTCGGAAGGATGTGGTAGTAAAACCGATATTCATAATAATATAATCACCAACCGTACCAATTGATTTGTTTTAAGTTTATCATATTAATTGTCGAAACTCAATATAAAAACGGATACAGAAAAACGGGTAATACTCTGCGAAAGCTCAGCTTTCTAAAAAGGTATGCTTAACTTTCAACTATTCATTCATTAAATCAAACGCAAGAGTAATACTCCAACCGTAATCACGTATAGACTGATATTTTACTCTGAAATCATAAGGTTCGACCACAGTTCCTTTTCTGTTGAAACAGAATGGAGGAGTACGGTTTTGGCTGTCATAGTATTCATAAACCGTACCTGTTAGGTCATCCCACTCGCTGATAACAGTCAGCGTTTTTTTATTTATTTTTTGTGACAAAAGGTTATATCCGTATTCGGCAAGCCCTTTTGAAATCATATAGTTATAGTTAATCCATACAGGGCCGCGCCACATATCCGAACCGAACGTTTCATCTTTTAAGGATACGCTCGGTATCAGGAATTCTGTGCCGAATTCTTCGGGATTTTCAATGTGAGCAACAAGCTTTTTGCATTGCTCTTCGTTACATACACCTGCAAAAACCGGAAGGAAAGAAGCTACAGAATATATTTTATTCAAGCGATTGTTCTGAATATCATAATCGTAATAAAAGCCATCATCTTCACACCACAAGGTGCTGTTTATGTCAGCTTTTATTTTTTTATACCATTTATCGAAAAATTCGAAGCCTTCCTTATCACCGAGTTCACCGGCGATTATTTTCATAAAGCGTGCTTCGTTTGCCATATAGCACGAAAAATCAATGGCAAAGAGGTCGCTTTCCGTATCAAAGCGCGGCGAGTTATCCATACCTGATTCGTCACAACGGTTGTTAAGCTCCGGGTTGGTATGCCAGGAATAAAGTTCTTTGTTGCTTTTCCTTCTGTTTTTACTGCACCAGAGAAGAAACTCTTTGTTGTTTTTGAATACGGTTTCAAGAAATGCTTTGCTGCCGCTCTTTTCATAAACGGCGTATGCTCCCCAGGCTATAACGGGTGGCTGAGTAACAGCGGAAATTTCATAGGGCTTTGCCATATGAGGAATAAATCCGTCATCTTGCTGAACGTCAAACAAGGCGAGAATAAGGCTTTCGGCAACATCCGTATTGAG
>JAZQVQ010000280.1:0-2740 GCA_045631825.1 Eubacteriales bacterium
CGAGGTATTCTTACTCCCATTGTTGTAAGACCGCTTGAAAATACAAAAGATGTATATGAGCTTATCTCGGGTCACAGCCGAATGAGAGCATCACAGAAAGGAGGGCTGGAAACAGTGCCTGCTTTTATTTATGCCGTCACCCGTGATGAAGCGGCTATTATGCTCGTTGACAGTAATCTGCACCGTGAGCATATTCTCCCGTCGGAGAAGGCGTTTGCTTATAAACTGAAATTAGATGCAATCAAACATCAGGGTAAAACTTCTATGCAACTTGCACAGAAGCTATCAGTTGAGGTTGTTGGTGAATCTGCCGGAGAGAGCAAAGACAATGTTCGTAGATATATCCGTCTGACTTATCTCATCCCCGAGTTGCTTGAGCTTGTTGATGAAGAGAAAATTGCTCTCACGCCTGCTGTTGAACTTTCTTATCTCACCGATGAAGAACAGTATTCTCTTCTCGGTACGATTGAGGAAGAAGACAGAACACCCTCACTTTCTCAGGCAGTCCGTTTCAAAAAGTTAAGTCAGGCGAGTGAGCTTTCTGATGAAAGTATTGAAACCATAATGCAGGAAGATAAGGCAAATCAGAAACCTATGTTCAAGGTTTCTATGGAAAGATTGCAGAAGGTCGCACCTAAGGTTAAAGAAAAAGACTTTGAAGATTTCGTACTGAAGGCTTGTGAGCATTATTACAGGTATCTTCAGCGACAGCGAAACAGGGATGCGAGATAATCCACACATTTGTCAAGGAGGTAATATATGAATAGTATAGATATAAGTAAAAATCCTGATTACTGTTTTGCGGCTTTGAAGCTTATTGAACAGTTATTCAGAGATGGTAAAATTCCCGAATTTATGTTCCGCAATATCCTTAATGATTATGCGGACATTGTTGATGTGACTGAGTTCATCAAAGGGAATCACAATCAGAAAAAGGAGGAATGTACTTGTTAAATCCTAATGTATTAAAAAGTCCTGAATATCAGAGGCGACGACGGGTGGCTATATATGCCCGTGTTTCTACCGAGCATGAGGCTCAGCTTTCAGCTCTCGGAAATCAGCTTGATTGGTACAAGCCTATACTTGCAGCGAATCCTGATTGGGAGCTTGTGAGAGTATATGTTGATGAGGGTATCACCGGTACCTCTGCACAAAAGAGACCGCAGTTTATGCAAATGATAAGGGATGCAGAGTTGGGTGAATTTGATTTGATTATTACCCGTGAGGTTTCCCGTTTCGCAAGAAATACCGTTGATACTCTGCAGTTTACCCGTGACCTTAAAGCAAACGGTGTTGAGGTGTTCTTCCTGAACGATAACATCAAAACCTTTGACTGCGACGGAGAATTAAGACTTACTATTATGGCTACTCTTGCTCAGGATGAAAGCCGTAAGACCTCTATCCGTGTAAAAAGCGGTCAGCAGACCTCAATGGAAAACGGTACCTTCTACGGTAACGGAAACATTTTAGGTTACAGAAGACATCAGGAGCTTCTGCCTGATAATAAGAAAAAGGTTGATTTCTTTATTGACCCTGAACAGGCAGAAACGGTTAAACTCATTTATGAAATGTATCTTGCGGGTCATGGTATGAAAAAGATAAAAGATGAGCTTGAACGCCAAGGTCGTAAAACAGCCACGGGTAAAAGCAGATGGTACGAAACCGTAATCGGTCACGTGCTGAAAAATTCTTTTTATTGCGGTATCATAACCTACCATAAAGAGTTTACGCCTGATTATCTTACACAGAAAAAGATAAAGAATTATGGCGACATTGAATTAGTACAGGTGAAAGGCAGACACGAGCCTATAATATCAGAAGAAGACTTTGAAAGGGTGCAATTAATTATGGCAAGTAAAACAGCAAAGCTCAAAAATCTCAACACCGGCAGAAGAACAGAAACAGGCAAAAGACCGAGAACAACAGTATGGGGAAAGCTCCTTGTTTGTGAATGCGGTCATAAGTTCAACACAAGGCTTTGGGACAGAGATGACCGACAGAGAAGCTACGGATATCAGTGTTACAGCTCTGTTCGTACAGGCTCTTATGAAAGCAGAAAAAAGAAAGGGTTGCCTCTTGAGGGCATATGCCGAACACCAATGATACCCGAATGGAAGCTACAGCTTATGGCAAATCACATTTTCAGAAACTACCTTGCCGACAAGGAAAAGGTGTTGGCTCTTGCAAATTCAATGCTTGAGGCTCATATCAATGATACTGACGAAATCATTGATTATTCCAAAATTATTGAGGAGAAGAAACAGGAGCTTGAAAAGCTTACAAGGAAGATTGATAATTATATTGAAATGAGAGCAGAGGGCGAAATCAGCAAAGAACAGTTCACAGCCAAAACGGCAGATGCCAAAGCTGCAATATCAAAGCTCAAGGCTGAAATAAGTGAAATGGAAGCCTTGACGGGTGAACCTACAGAAACAGTGCCTAATTATAATGAAAAGCTGACGGTTCTTCAATATGCGTTGGAGCAGTACACCCAAGCTGATGACAGCGACATCCCCGAAAGCGTTATTGAAGCCTTTGTTGTGAAGATTGTGGCTAAGCAGGACGGCTATGATTGGTATCTCCGCTTTGACGGTGACCCAAATGACCCGCTTCACCTGAAAACCGAAGGAAAAAGGAGAAAAACCACCTCTGTTGTGTCAGAAAGTGCTGTTTCTCCAACCAAGGTTGATAGCTCCACAGGCAGCTATTGCAAGCAAATAATTATCGTTTTGATAATGTT
>JAZQVQ010000281.1:0-2007 GCA_045631825.1 Eubacteriales bacterium
TTTTTTTGTGAAAGGGTATTGACAGCTTTGATATTTTATGATATACTATGTATATAAATCAAAAGGAGGTTTATGAAAATGAAAGTATTATCATTATTTGACGGTATCAGTTGTGGTATGGTCGCATTGGAAAGGGCGGGTATTCCTGTCGAGAGGTATGTTGCTTATGAGATAGACGAAAATGCTATCAAAGTAAGTCAGCACAATTACCCTATGATTGAGCAAAAGGGTGATGTATTCAAAGCAGAATATACAGAGGGCGAGTTTGATTTGCTTATCGGTGGGAGTCCTTGCACTTATTGGAGCATAGCACAAAAGAACAACAGAGAAACAACATCAAGTGGTTTTGGTTGGGAATTGTTTATGCAGTATGTAAGAGCATTAAGGGAAGCAAAGCCAAAGTATTTTCTTTATGAAAACAACAAGTCAATGAGTAGTTTGATAAAGCAAGAGATAACAAAGCAATTAGGTGTTGAGCCGATTATGATTGATAGTTCTCTTGTTAGCGCACAAAACAGAAAGAGGTTGTATTGGACTAACATTCCAAATATAGAACAGCCGTTGCAAAAAGAAATTTTTATAAAAGATATTATCGAAAAAAATGTTCAATATACCTTTATCCCAAGAGAAAAGTTAAACAATCAAGTAATGACTAAAAATTATTTAAGATGGGATATAAACGGCAAAGGTTGGAAAAGTCAAGACCAAAGAGCATATTTTCTTGACGGCAAAAGCGGAACTGTTGATACAGGTTGCGCACATAAATTAAAGTTATATATTGGCGAAAACACAGTACGCGAATTTACACAGACCGAATTAGAAAGATTACAGACTTTGCCTGATGGATATACAAGTATTCTTGGGAAAAGTGCCGCAGGAAAAGCAATCGGTAACGGTTGGACAGTAGATGTTATAAGCCATGTATTAAAGCATATTCCCTTGTATCAGCCGAATGTGTGTGTTTACAACGATGGTTTATCTTGTTGCTATCCATTTGATGATTGTATAAATTGCCCTGCACACCCACAAAGCACAGACAGATATTGGGGAATGACGAAAGGAGAAATTATATAATGTACACAGTAACCGAAGTAGCAAAAATGTTTTCGGTAAGCAGACAGACCGTTTTGAAATGGATAAACAATGGCAAAATCAAGGCGGTCAAGGTTGTCAAGGTTTACCGAATACCGAATGAAGAAATTGAGCGTTTATTGGCTGATAGATAAGCAGAGAAAGGAAGATGAAAAGAATGGATAACCCTTGTAAATATTGCGACAAAGCAAATATTGATTTTGTCAATGAGTGCGAATATGGTTGTGATAATCCTTGTCAAAAGGCGAAAGAACTTTATAAACAAGTCGGCAATAAACTTGATGAATTGCTTGACAAGTGCAAACAGTTATTGAGAAAGGAAGATGAGGGGAAATGAAATATATAGGGGCGTATTGTTTTCTAAGTGGCGAAAAAGCCAAAGTTGTAAAAGAAAAGCTGAATGATAAACATAATCACCATAATCAATTTAGAATTGTTTGCAAGGCAAGAGGAATTAAACACGCAAACGAATTGACATCTTGGGCAACACATAACCCTTTTAAGCGTGATTATTGTGCAGAAACAGGAAATGAGCAAGAATTATCGTTTTTTGAGAAAGACAGTAATGTAAATTTTATTATTGGCAGTAGTTTTGACAGATATATTACCGATGTTGAATTAAGGGTATTATTGCAAGCCCACCCAACCGAGAAAGGCGGTGATTAAGTGGAGAACATAGAGAAGTGCGGATTTATGGAAGATGAAATATATCCGTTGACTATTGTTAAAGATAGATATACAGGTGCTTATTCGGGAGGTGAATATACTGCTTGGAATTTAGACTATTATAATCTGCCAAGCGAAATAGACGATGATGATGTTACTTGTTACGGATTTTGGAGTGGTGCTGATTATCAAGAATATGTTATCGGCAAAGGCAGAACAGTAAGTGAAGCATTGGCGGATTTGTATATT
>JAZQVQ010000282.1:0-2272 GCA_045631825.1 Eubacteriales bacterium
GAAATGGACGGACCTGTTTTTAAAATCAAAGAAGATCCGAGAATAACAAGAGTAGGAAAAATTTTAAGAAAACTATCTCTTGATGAATTGATGCAATTCTTTAACGTTTTCAAAGGTGATATGACTTTGGTAGGTCCAAGACCTCCTCTGCCGGGTGAAGTTGAGCATTACACCGATTATCAGAAACTTCGTCTGCACGTAACACCCGGACTCACCTGCACATGGCAGATAAGTAAAAACAGAAACGACATTCCATTTGAACAGTGGGTTGAAATGGACCTTGATTACATACAAAACAGAACCTTCCCCGGTGATATACTCATAATGCTGAAAACACCTATTGTTATGCTCAGCGGAACCGGAAGGTAAGCTTGGAGGCAAGAATATGAAAGTTGCAATGGTTGGACATAAAGTTATTCCCTCAAGACGTGGCGGAATTGAAAATGTGCTAACGAATTTGTGTCCGTTGCTTGTTGAAAAAGGAATAGATGTTACCTGCTACAACCGCAGTACTGATAAAGTGGAAAATGAATATGTCGGCACGGTTAAAGACAAAAAATATAAAGGTGTAACATTAAAAAATGCATGGACGATCAACAAAAAGGGACTCTCTGCTATGGTTGCTTCCTTTACTGCGGCTTTTTTATCAGCTTTCGGAAAATATGATATAGTACATTTTCACGCAGAAGGTCCTTGTGCTGCTATGTGGATACCAAAAATGTTTGGAAAAAAGTGCGTAGCAACAGTTCATGGACTTGATTGGCAAAGAGAAAAATGGGGCAAGGGATTTGCTTCTCGATATATAAAATTCGGAGAGCGTGTTATGGTAAAATGCGCTGACAGCATAATTGTGCTAAGTGAAAGTGCTCGTGAGTATTTTAAGCAAAACTATAATCGTGATACTGTACTTATTCATAACGGAATAGATAAACCCAATAAAAAAGAAGCAGATGAAATTACAAAGTTATACGGACTTTCAAAAGATGAGTATATTTGCATCGTATCACGACTTACTGTTGAAAAAGGTGTTCATTATCTAATTGATGCGTATAACAGTATTAAAACAAATAAAAAACTTGTTATTGCAGGCGATACAAGTGACACGGATGAATATGTTGTGATGCTGAAGGAAAAAGCATCGGGAAATCCTAACATTATTTTTACAGGCTTTATATCAGGTGATGTATTAACCGAAATATATAGCAATGCTTATGTAGTTACTCTTCCATCTGATATTGAAGGAATGTCTCTTAGTTTGTTAGAAGCTCTTGCATATGGCAATGCAGTTTTATGCTCGGATATTCCTGAAAACACATTAGTTACAGAAGACAAAGCAATGCACTTTAGAAAGAGTAATGTGGAAGATTTGGCAAAAAAACTGCAAGCAATGTGCGATGACGAAAACATTGTTAAGGAATTGAAAAATGGTGCCAGTGAATTTATACTCAGTAAATATAACTGGAAAGATGTTGCTGATTCCACGCACAATCTATATAAAAAAGTATTGAAAAAATAAAAGAAAGGTAGCTTATTTTATGAAAGGATATACACTTACTACAAAAACCAAGAAAAACTTAAGAGTGTTAAAACTCTTTTTAATAAGCCTGATTTTTGTCGGGGTAGCGGCGTGTATTGCAATAATTGGCTGTAATTATATTGGGAATCGTAATTTCAAAGAGACCTTTTATAGTGTAAGTAGCCTTAAGGTGAATAACAAGATAAGAATTATTCAAATTTCCGACCTGCATAATTGCTCGTATGGAAAGGATAATATCAAATTGGTTGATAGAGTTAAAAATTTAAAACCGGATTTGATAGTTTATACCGGAGATATAGTTGATTCAAATGCAAAATCAAATGACAGAGTAATAAGTTTATGCAAAGAACTTGCAGATGTTGCTCCTTCATATTACATATATGGCAATAACGAAGTGGAAATGTATTATGACATTCCTCTGACTCAGGAATCTCTCGATAAGAAGTTTGGGTTCAATGATAATAACCGTGAACCGGGTAAACTTTTGGAAATCACAGACGAGCTTACAAAAAAACTTGAAGCTTCAGGAGTAAAGGTACTTAAAAATAAATCAGATACTATAACAATTGGTACAACTAATGTGGATGTATATGGAGTGCTGACATCTAATCCGTCATCTTTCTGGTCTTATGCAGGCGAAAGCTTTGATGAATATATGTATTCAAATGAGAACAATTTAAAAATCACAGCAATTCACGAACCGTTAGTATTTGAAGAATATTCCCCCGATTCATG
>JAZQVQ010000283.1:0-5194 GCA_045631825.1 Eubacteriales bacterium
AAATGAAAGAAAAAACGGAGTGCTTGCATATCACATAGTTCAGTCCTTTAAGGATTTTGAAACAACACCGGAGGTTGCATTTGAATGTGGTCAGGAATTGTGCGAAAGGTTGTTTGGAAAATACGAATGTATCATTGCAACACACCTTGACCATGACCATCTTCATAACCATATCATTATCAATTCTACTTCATTTGTTGATGGTTCAAAGTACAAGAATAATTTCAAGGACTATTTTATTGATATTCGAGGTATATCGGATTCAATATGCAGAGAGCATTGTTTGTCTGTTATTGAAAAACCAAAGCATAGAGCTATGAGCTATGGTGAATGGTTGGCATTAAAAGAAGGCAGACCTACAATACGAGGTCAGGTTCGTCAAGACTTGGATGACATCATAAAAGGTGCATATACAATGAACGAGTTTTGGAAAATGCTTGAAGAACGTGGGTTCGTCATTTGCAGACGAGCACCACAATATGAATACACCTCTTTCATTCCCCCGTATGGAACAAAGCAGATACGACTTGATAAGCTTGGTCCTGAATATACCGAAGATGCAATCCGAGAAAGAATTATCACAGCAAGAAACAATATACGAACTGCATCACCTACGGAGCTTCCAAAACGGACGGTTTATAAATACAAAGGTGATTTCAAAAATATGAAGTCGATAAAACTCAAAGGATTTAAGGCACTGTATTTTCACTATATGTATTTCTTCAAAATCATTCCGAAAAAATCAACTCCGCAGAGAGTATCCTTCTTCATGCGTGATGAACTGATTAAATTGGAACGCTATCAAAGGCAGTTTAAGTTCCTATACAAAAACAACATAGAAACCGGAACACAGTTATCTGAATTTCAAAAAACAAAGGAGCGTGAAATTGATGATTTAGTTAATGAGAGAAAAATGCTTTATTCAAATCGAACCGAAGAAAATGAAGACGAGGTTAAGGATGAAGCAGAGAAAATCAACACAAAGCTTCGTGAACTTCGTAAGGAAGTGAAAATGTGCAAGACAATAGCTGTTGACTCATATAAGATTTCACGGAAATATGAGCAAGCGAAGGCTTTGAAAAAACAGGCAGAATTGGAGGTAATGCAAAATGAACACAAGCGGCGAGGTCGCTGATTTGATGGTCAAGGAAGGCTTGATGATTACAGAAGAAGTAGTAAAGCTAACGGGGCTTGGTGCTAAAAATCTTGCAGCTATCGTAATTGCCCTTTTAAAAGAGGACAACAAACTGCAAGGTAAAACCAATTTGAAAAAGCTTCTTAAATCGGACAAACCACTTTGTATCCTACAAATTAAGGAAAGCGACATTGGGAAATTTAATTCCGAAGCAAAAAAATATGGCGTTCTTTTTACGGCAGTAAATGATAAGTCAAATGATTCCGGACTTTGCGACATTATTGCAAAGCAAGACGATGTTACAAAGCTTAACTATATTATGGAAAAGCTTGGCTATGCTGCAACAGAACACGAAATTGAACCCGAACCGGAGCCTGAAAAGGATGGCGAAGAAAAATCTAATGATGAGAAGGTTCGAGAACAGACCAACGAGGAACACTCAAAAAACGCAGTACCCCGTGCGAAGGAGAAAGAAAATCAACGAGAGAGCGAATCTATGAAGCACGGGGATACAGAGGAAATGCGAAACACATCTAACGGAAAACCTTCCGTAAAGAAAAAGGTTGAGGATATTAAAGAGGAGCAGAAAAAGCAGAGAGCTGAAAAAGCTCCTGAAAAGGCAAAAACTCACGAACATTCTCAACCAAATAAGAAAAAGAAAAAATCAAAAAAGAAAAATAAAGGCAGATAATATGCCAACAAAATTTTAATATATGGAGGTATTAAGAAATGAGTAGAAACAGAAAATGTAGGTCTATCTTATCAATCATCTTAACAATTTGTATGATGGCAACACTCGTACCGAATGTGTTTGCGGCTCAGAGTAATGAGTATGTAGATCCGGCGGAAGTTTGGTTATCGTCAAACAACAGAACCAACGAACTTGATGTAAATGCGACTACTACTTACGAAACACAGTATTGTGCTATCTGTAATAAGACAACAACAGTTCTTACATACAGAGTTCCTGAATATACCCGTTCAGGCGAAACGGCACTTAACCGTGATGTAATGTTCTCGGATGGAACAAAGATTGACGGTGAAGAAAAAGGAAATCTTGATGACGGAACTCCCGGTGTCGATGCTTACTATACCGGGTATCATTGGACAAAGGTTGTTTGTCAGACCTGTGGTACTATCAATCCGACAGTTGGATATACCAACTATGGTTTTAATAACAATGTATATGGATTGAACCCTTGTGACAATAACTTTTACTTACAGTTTGATAATACCACTTACGAGCGTTACAACGAAGAATATCATCTTACCACTCTTAAGCGTGGCGAATACTGTAAGTTCTGTAAAGGTACTTATGCAAGAGCAACACAAGGTCTTGAAGAGCACGATTTCTCAGAGCATATTGACGGACAGATTGGCAATAACAGATTCTATATTGCAGAAACTTGTGCTGATTGCGGATATGAAACAAGCGAATATGTAACTGCAAAATCTGTTGTTACATCATACTATGGTGTTGAAGACGGCGAAGCTCATACACTTTCAGTAAGTGATCTTTCAGATAGTGGTGTGAGAACATCTATCCGTTATGGAACATCTGCTGATAGTTGCACAAAGACATCTGCACCGAATTACACTCAGGCAGGATATTATACAGTTTACTATGAAATTGATTATTCTTATGCCGGAGAGGTTATGACAGAAAACGGTGTGTCTTATGTTCATCTTTTAGCTGAAGATGATGATAACGGAGGAACAATAATCATAGTTCCCCCTGCAACACACGAACACGAATTTCATTATCTTGAAACAGTAAAGCCGAGTTGCGAAGAACTTGGATATGACAGATTCCAATGTAACGGATGCGGTCAGCTCGAAAAGAGAAACTACACTCCGGCTCTTGGTCATGATTATGATGATATTGTAATCAGAGAAGCAACTTGTAAGCAAGGCGGTCTTGTATTAACTCTTTGTGCAGATTGCGGTGACTTTTATCAGACTACAACTGCAACGGGTGCACATAAATATAAGTCAGAGTATCATAACCCGACTTGTCGTAATATAGGTTATACAGAATATACTTGTGAAGTGTGTGGCGATAACTACATTAACAACATTCAGCCGCTTATTTCTCATTCTTATGAGAGAGTAACTAAAGAACCTACTTGTCTTGATAAAGGTTATACAACATCGACTTGTACGATGTGCGGATATAACTATGTTGACGATTACAAAGATGCTTTAGGTCACGATTGGGATGAAGGACATACTGTTACTAACTCAACTTGTGATGCGGAAGGTGTTATGGAATACAACTGTCAGAATGACGGATGTACCGAAAAGATGATTTTAGCAACAGATGCTAACGGTCATACTCCGGGTGATGAAGCAACTTGCACAGAGCCGCAGATTTGTTTGGTGTGCGAAACTGTACTTGAACTTCCTCTCGGTCACGATTATGATGAAGAAATAACCGATGCAACTTGCACGGCTATGGGATATTCAACATTCACTTGTCATTGTGGAGATTCATACATCGGTAATTACTCAGACAGACTTGAACACGATTATGATGAAGATGTGACAGAACCTACTTGCACGGAGCACGGCTTTACAACTTATACTTGTGATTGTGGTGATACTTATGTGAGTGATTATGTAGATGTTATTCCTCATAATCATAAGGGTGTTGTAACTGAACCGACTTGTACCTCAATGGGATTTACAACATACACCTGCGAAGATTGTGATAACAGTTACGTTGGCGATTATACCGATATGACAGAACACAATTTCAATAAGGAAACTGTTGAACCTACTTGCACAGAACACGGATACGCAGTCTATACTTGCCCTGATTGCGGAAAGTCATATATCGCTGATTACACAGATAGCATTGAACATACTTACACCGAAACAGTAATTGAGCCGACTTGTACGACTATGGGATATACTATCTTTAAGTGTAACGATTGCGATGATGAATACAAAGGCAATTATACAGACAAACTTGACCACGATTATGAAAGGTCAATCACAGAACCTACCTGCACAGAGTTTGGTTTCACAACATTCTCTTGCATTAACTGTGATGCTGAATATGTTTCAGACTACACAGATAAACTTGCACACAATTACGCTGCAGTGGTAACTGCGCCGACTTGTTTGACAATGGGATTCACAACATATACTTGTGATTGTGGCGAAACATATAAAGCAGATTATATCGAACCTTTAGGACATACTCCTTCAGAATGGATTGTAGATGTACCTGCAACTATTGAACATTCAGGCTCAAAGCATATTGAATGTATGGTATGTGGTGAAACATTGTTTAGTGCTGAACTTGCACAGTTAGTTGGTAAAGATAACTCTGATGAAGATGGTAAAGCCGTAGTTGGCGATTACACAATCATCCTTACAGATGAAAACGGCAAGCCACTCTTTAATACAGAGCTTACCATTGATGTAGAAGATAATGTTTCCATTAAGCTTGTAAGTGGCAGACTTCTCGATTTTGAAAAGCCTACAACAATTACTGCGTTCTATACCGAAAGCAAGCAGCCGAAAGAAAATCTTGCAATCTATATTGAAGATGTAAACGGAAATAAAGCTATCGGATATACAAATGCAGATGGTATTCTTATCGTTCCTAACAACAGAACAAATACAAATGATGATAACGGCACAATCGGTAAAGAAGATGGTAAAACAAAAGAAACCTTTGTTATTACAGTAACCGATAAGACTAATGTTATTATTCCTAACTGCGACATTTATATCGGCGAAAGCAACAATGTGGTTGTGGATCTTCCTGAAGGTATCAAACCTACAAGAGAAAAACCGGTTATCGTAACTATCACAGATCACAACGGCGATGCTCAGGCAGATGTAACTGTTATTGCTCTCGGCGATGCAGACTTCATCGAAAAAGGCAAAACTGATGTGTACGGCAAAATTACACTTCCTACATCTGCTGACGGATATACCGATGAGGCAGGTCATGTGAATGTAAACGAGCTTAATGTTCTTGTGAATGACGAACTCGGTGCTATCGAAAATGCTTATGTTAAGTATAATGACGATAACACAATCACA
>JAZQVQ010000284.1:0-9786 GCA_045631825.1 Eubacteriales bacterium
TATGCAATCTTCGATTGCTCGATATTTTACTTTGTAAATCGATATGTTTCCTCATTCGCTCAAACTCGATATGATATAAATCTCGTTGTGCCAGCAACATATCGAGCCGCCAGACATATCGAGTGCTTTAGCACATATCGAAAATCTCGTAAGAGATTTATATCGATGCGGTTGCTATACAACCGCACTAAGAACATGTAAAGTCAGGACCAAAATCACAAATATATAAAATCAAGCATACTATGTACAAAAAAGATTTTACAGGTGATTTGTATGTTTAAAAATTCTATACTCAATATCAAAACAAAGCCCTATGCATTCGCAAGAATAAAAGGAAGCAATGACTATCCTCTAATCAATGGTATTGTTTACTTTTACAAAGTACAAAAAGGTATACTGGTTTCCCTTCAACTTAATGGATTACCTGTATCTGATGACATTTGCAAAAAGCCTATATTTGCAGTTCATATACACAGCGGAGGAAATTGCACGGGTAACGACACAGACCCATTTGCTGACGCCATGATGCACTATAATCCCAACAATTGTCCTCATCCTTACCACGCCGGCGATCTGCCACCTATATTCGGTGTCGAGGGGTTTGGCTTTTCGGCATTTTTGACAAACCGTTTTTCAGCAGAAGAAATAACAGGAAAAACCATTATTATTCACTCTGCACCAGATGACTTTACAACTCAACCATCCGGCAATTCCGGAACAAAAATCGCTTGCGGTGTAATTTCACCTGTATATTAAGAGGTTTCCGCTTAATATAGACTTTCTTGGTTGTACAGACTATTTTAATTCTACACTATTCAAAGCCTCCCATGCTTAAAGGGAGGCTTTATTCATCCGACACAATCTTGCTTAAAATTCATGACGATTTATATTCAATATTGTATCACACCAAATATATTATAAGTTATCCTTAATCTTTTGAATAATTTCGGCATATTCAGAATCAGAAAGAGTTACTCTCTGCGGATTCATTGCAAATACTCCGCCCCATTCAAACTCATCCTCATACTTCGGAACAAGATGAAAATGAAGGTGACATCCGGTATCTCCGTATGCACCGTAATTAACCTTTTGTGGTAAAAATGCTTTATGAATAGCATTTGAAACCTTAGCAATATCTTCAATAAATTCTTCTCTTTCTTCTTTGGTAAGGTCAACGATTTCGCTCACATGTTTTTTGTGAGCAACAATAACTCTTCCTTTATGGCTCTGTTCTTTAAACAAATAAACCTTACTCTGGGGTAATTCACAGATTTTTATCCCAAATGCATCCAGAAGTTCATTTTCCATACAATAAGCACAATTTTTGTTCATATCAATTCTCCTTTATGAATTAATTATAATTTATTAGTTTGAACCAAAAATTTTAGTCGATATGCACACCAAGGTGTATTGAATATTTTCAGGCGATTTGTGAATCGCCCCTACGAAAATTCATATGTTTTTTCGGGTTAATACAGGAATTTAGACCAATTCATTCGACAAGTAATAAAAACACTTGATTGCAATGGTATTTTATGACTGAGTCAATTGATATACGCAGTCGCAAGACTGCGTGCGAGTTGCAAACTCGCAGGAATTTTGCATAGCAAAATTCCGTATATATCAATCATATCACAACAAGCTCTTTTTTACTCGAAGTCAAGTTTTCATAACCTGTCGGCAAAACAACAACTATATCCTCAATTCTCACGCCATACAGTCCCTCGAGATAAATACCCGGTTCAACGCTTACAACCGCACCACAAGGCACTCCGGCACTTTCCGATGGAGAAAAATTAGGGCTTTCATGTATATCAATTCCAAGGCTATGTCCAAGGCTATGTCCAAACGCACCCTTGAAACCTGCATTTTCTATGACCTGCCTTGCTGCAAAATCGACATCCTTGCCGGGAACTTGTCCGTGTATTTTTTCAAATGCCGCATTCTGTGCTTTCAGAACTGTATCATACACCTTTTTCATTTGCTCATCGGGTTTACCTATACAAATCGTCCTTGTCATATCAGAGCAGTACCCATTTAATTTTGCCCCGAAATCAAAGGTTAAAAAACCTTTGCCAATTATGGTTTCATCCGGCTCGCCGTGTGGCAAAGAAGTCTTTTTACCTGTAAGGCTAATCGTATCAAAGGACACTGTCTGTGCACCGTTTTCAAGCATATAGTTTTCCAGATAAAGCTTTGCCTTACGTTCCGTAAAGTCTTTTTTACCGACATTATCCGACACAACGTCCAAGATATATTCAAATGCTTTATCGGTTATTTTTTGTGCCTCTTTTATCAGTCTTATTTCTTCTTTTGTTTTAGCAGCACGACATTTTTCAAAAATTTCAGAGCCAAATTCAAACGTTATATCGGGAAAATTTTCCTTTAATTTTGAGAACATTCTGCAGCTAACATACTTATCCTCAAACAAAACTCTTTTACTATCCCCAAGCAGCTGTTTTATTTTTTCAAAGACCTTTGATGATTGAAGTACAATTTCAATATCCCTATCAATCTGTCCCTTTTTTTGTCTGATTACAGCACTTTCGTAGTATCTGAAATCTGTTATAAAAAAGACCTTTTTATCCTTTATTACAACATATCCGTCGCTTGAAGAAAAATTAGTCAGATAAAATCTGTTCTGGCACGACATAACCAAAAACGCATTGATATCCTCAGGCATTATCTCAAGTACCTTTTTTATATTCTCTGTCATACTCTTATTTCACCTTCAAAGAGTCATAATAATTTTTCATAGCAAGTGCATCCTCTGCCATTGTACCATCTGATTCACATATAATAGTCGGACTTACTCCCAAATCAAAAATTGCATTCATAAGCGGCTCAAAATCAGGTCCGAAGGTTTTATCTTCAAACGTCAGGTGCTTTTTCTCTCCGCCCTGTGTATACTCAATTTTTGAAAAATGACAATGAAGATTCTCCGCAGCACTTGCACTTACTTTATTTGAAATTATTTCAAAAACACGTTTATAGTCATCTACAGTACAAAAGACTCCGCCCTGAGCTCTAGCATTCATATGTCCAAAGTCAACAACAGGCACAACAGTCTTATCGACCGAGCACATATCAACAACTTCCTCAAGCGTACCAAACTGATTTACTTTTCCCATTGTTTCAATACCGAGGTCAAAACCGTAAAGGTCATTATCCTTTAAAACCTGTATTGCGTACTCAAGTGCTTCTTTTGCGTATCTTGCGGCAACACTTCTATCAAGCTTTGCACAGGAGCCCGCATGAATAACTATAGTTCTACCGCCAAGGAGTTTAAGTGCCTTTGCACTGTCAAGTATATACTTTGCACTGCCCTTTCGTTTTTCTTCTTCGACCGAGGAAAGTGATATAAAATACGGGGCGTGGATTGATATTTTCACATCTGCTTTTCTTGCGTTATCACCGATTAATAAAAATGTCTCAGGTTTTCCCATAACGCCTCGTCCTGCCTCATATTCATAAGCATCGAGTCCAAAATTCTTTACCCATTCCGGAGCCTCAAATGTATTCTTTTTACCATCCGCATAAAAGCTAAGGGAATTTCCGCCGGGTCCAAACAGTGGTTTTGCCATCTCTAACACTTCCTTAAATCGTTTAAATGCTAAATGAGGAACACGGTGTACGTATGTACACAATGTTCCCCTTTAATTATTTTCTTAATTATTCAGCAGTTATTTCAGCTACTTCTTCCTGAGCAGCATCTTCAGCAACTTGTTCAGTTTCTTCTATCAAAGCTCTCATAGAAAGACTTACTCTCTTTGCCTCGTAGTCAATAGCAGTAATTTTAACTGTTACTACATCACCGATATTAAGTTCATCTGCAGGCTTTGCAATCTTCTTATTTGAGATCTGTGAAATATGGATAAGTCCGTCTATTCCGGGTATTACTTCAGCAAATGCACCGAAAGGTGTAAGGCTTACAACCTTTGCCTCAACAACATCTCCCTCATTATACTTTTCAGAAAGAACAGTCCAGGGGTTTTCTGCATCAACTTTATATCCGAGAGAAATTCTCTTCTTTTCTACATCAAGTGCCTTTATAAATACGTCGATTTCATCGCCAACGCTTATAACTTCACTCGGGTTCTTAATACGCTTCCAGGAAAGCTCTGACACGTGAACCATTCCATCAACATATCCAAGGTCAACAAATGCACCATAGTTTGTGATTGACTTAACCTTACCTGTAAACTTCTGTCCGACTTCTGCAGTTTCCCAGAACTTTGCTTCGTTTGCCATCTTTTCTTCACGCACTACAGCTCTTACAGAAGCAACTGCACGTTTTCTTCTCTTATCTGTGCTTATTACCTTAAACTTAAGTGTCTGTCCAAGGAACACCTGAAGATCCTTTTCGTCATAGGGAGTTTCTGATCTGGGCAATGTTGTCTGTGATGTAGGAATAAATACGCGACCATATGCGCAAACTGCAACAATACCACCCTTTGTAGCTTCTATTACCTTTCCTTCGATAACTGTTGCGTTCTGTTCTGCCTCTTCAAGAGCAATCCAGTTTTTATCGCTGTCAATTCTCTTCTTGGAAACCATAACGGTTCCTTCAGCGTCGTTGAACTTCTCAACGATAACTTCGATCTCATCGCCAACCTTTACAATGTCTTCCATTTTAGCCGAAGGATCATCTGTCATTTCAGAATAAGGAATAATACCGGTATATTTAATTCCGAGATCAACGTGTACTTCAGTTGTTGATACGGATGTTACAACTCCTTTTACTCTTTCTCCGGGTCTTAGCATCTTGTAAGATGCGTCGAGCATCTCCTCGAAGCTCATGCTGTCATTGATTTGAGTGTTTTGCATTTTCGTTTTTTCGTCAGAATTGATTTGGATAATTTCTGTCATTCTGACTTTTACCTCCTCTAATATATCATCAGGTGTTGAAGCACCTGCTGTTATCGCAATTTTCATAACTTT
Source organism: Eubacteriales bacterium (assembly GCA_045631825.1). Lineage (GTDB taxonomy): Bacteria > Bacillota > Clostridia > Oscillospirales > CAG-382 > UMGS1387. The sequence continues at coordinate 4,942 of JAZQVQ010000284.1, forward strand.
TCCCTGCTTCTGACAATTACCAAAAATGAGCTCAAGCTCACTTACGGGAAGCTCGTCTGCCGTTTCAACTGCAAAAGTATTTCTGCAATTTTTAAAGCAGATATCAAAAAGTTTTCTTGTGTTTGAACTTTTCCTTCCGCCAACAACTATCACTACATCACTTTTGTTTGACAATGCATTTGCTTCGTTCTGGCGTTTCTCGGTAACACTGCATATTGTATCAAAAATTTTTGCATTTGTATATAGTTTTCTTACAAGATTCTGACAATTTACATATTTTTCATTATTATATGTAGTTTGAGACGTTAAAATTATACAATCTTTAGAAAAAATTTCTATTTTGTTTACACATTCCTGAAGTTGCTCCTGTCCGTCACAAACAAAATTCTGCGAATGAGAGTAGCTTTGTATCCCCACTACCTCGGGGTGATTTTTATCTCCTACAATAATAACTGCCTTTACATCGTGGGAGTTTTTATCAACTATTTCATGTATTCTCTTTACGAAAGGACACGTTGCATCTATAAACTCAAAACCGTTATCCTGCAAAAAAGCAAGCACACTTTTTTTCACGCCGTGAGTTCTTACGACAAGTACAATTTCTTCTTTTTGATCAAGGAGTGTCGGGAGGAATTCTTCCTCTATGCTGAAGATATTTTTTTCTTCAAGTCTTTTTATAAAAACCGGGTTATGTATAAGCTCACCTATAGTATATATCTTTTTGTCTGTCGAATTTCGTAGATTTTCTATAAGTTCTACAGCTCTTCTTACCCCAAAGCAGAATCCGGAATTTTTAGCAGTTACAATTTCATAGCTCTTATTTGTCATAACTGCCGTTTTCCGCCTCATCAACAAGTTTGCAGATACTTTCAAAAATATCCTTACTTACTCTCTGGTACTCTTCACGGTTATTATCTTGCATACCAAAGCTTTCAAAGCTCTGCACTTTTCCTACAACAACATAGGTTTTTTTAAACATTTTTACCTTAAAATCTTTTGTATATATTGCAACAGGAAGCACTGCCACTTTGGAGTGGTTAAGAAGCATACCTATACCTGCCTTTATTTCGGTTCCCCTCGGATTTATGCCTTCATATCTTTGTCCCTGTGGGAAAAGGCATACATTATTTCCCGACTTTAACATTTCGAGAGTCATTTTTATTGCAACAAGGTCATTGGACCCCCGGTTTATCGGAAATGCACCGAGTGCCTTCAACGCACTTTTTAAAACGGGTATTTTAAAAAGCTCTGCCTTTGACATAAACCTGACAGGAGTTTTGAGCATACAAGCAAGAATTACCGGGTCCCAGTTTGACATATGGTTTGAGCATACAAGAACAGTACCATCGTAATTCTCATTTTCAGCACCTACAATCTTTACTCTGAAAACAAGCTTTAAGATACCCGAGAAGGTTGTTGTTATAAAATTATACAGTTTCATTGATTTTTTCATTTACAATCTCCAATACTTTATTTACGGATTGTTCAAGTGTAAATCCTGAATTATCAAGCACCACCGCATCAGGTGCAGGAACACAAGGTGCAAGTGCTCTTTGAGAATCGTTTTTATCACGCTGTATCATTTCCGACAGTACTGTATTTAAATCTACGTTCTGTCCCTTTGACACAAGCTCATCAAAGCGTCTTTTTGCTCTGTCGCCGGCACTTGCCGTTAGAAATATTTTTACATCTGCATCCGGCAAAACGACAGTACCAATATCACGTCCGTCCATTATGACGTTATTGGCTTTGGCAAAGTTCCTCTGTTTTTCAAGCAAAAAGCATCTTACGGCTCCAAGTGCCGAAACATCCGATGCATACATAGATATTTCCTGCGTTCTTATCTCTTCCGACACATCTGTCCCGTTCAGGAAAACATGCTGAACACCATCTATCCACTTAAGCTCAACATTTATATTTTCAAAATGCTTTTCAAGTGTCTTTTCATCCTTTGGATTTATAGAATTTTGCTTTGCATAAAGTCCGACAGTTCTGTATATTGCACCGGTATCAACATAAAGATATCCCAGCTTTTTTGCAAGTGCCTTTGCAACACTCGATTTTCCCGCCCCCGACGGACCGTCTATTGCTATACTATACATCTTTATCCTCCGATTTTTCTTTTGCACAGCATACCCCTGCAAGTGCTCCCATTGAAAATGCAATCTGCAGATTAAAGCCACCTGTGTATGCATCAACATCAAGCACTTCGCCGGCAAAATAAAGTCCCTTAATCTTTTTTGATTCCATGGTTGAAGAATTTATATCTTTTACACTTACCCCACCTGATGTTATTATTGCCTCTTTTACAGGTCTGAAACCATATACCGAAAACTTCATATTTTTTAAAGTTTCAACAATTATTCTCCGCTGTTGCTTTGTCAAGGAATTTGGTTTATCAAACCTTGAAAGCGAGCACATTTTCAAAAACGGTTCTATCAGTTTTGACGGTAACAAATCCGCAAGTGCATTATCAAGATTCTTATTTATATGTTTTTCAAAATCCGAAAGAACTCTGTTATCCAGAGTTTTCTCGTCAAGATTGGGCTTTAGGTCTATCACCACTGTATACTTATCAGGCTCCATATTTCTCATAACTGACGAGGCACTCAAAACAAGTGGTCCGGAAATTCCGAAATGTGTGAAAAGCATTTCGCCAAACTCGCGAAAAACCACCTTTTTCTTATGGTTATCCCTTACTGTAAGTGTTACATTTTTAAGCGACAAACCCTGCATTTGCGAACAATCAAATTCAGTTATTACAAGAGGCACAAGCGACGGTTTTGGTTGTACCATTTTATGTCCCGTCTTTTCGGCAAAGACATATCCGTCTCCGTCACTGCCTGTTATAGGATACGAAATCCCGCCGGTACAAACGACACAGGCGTCGGCATAAATCCTATTTTTATCTTCATCGGTAACACTTTCAAAACCACTGTCTTTTATATTTATTTCAATAATTCTTTTATTTACAATTTTTACTGAATTTTCTCTCAGTTGCAATTTTAATGCGTTAAGAATGTCAAGGGATTTATCCGTCGTCGGAAACACACGGTTTGCACGTTCTGTCTTAAGGCAAACCCCCGATGTTTCAAAAAAATCCATAAGATTTTGCGGTGTAAGATAATTTATTGCGGTATACAAAAACTTCGGGTTTACGGGAACATTTGACAAGAATTCTTCAATGCTGCAATTATTTGTAACATTACATCTGCCCTTACCCGTAATTAACAGTTTCTTGCCAAGGTAAGCGTTATCGAAATAGTTTTCGCTTGAATATATCCTCTCTGACCTGTTCTTTTCGTACAAAGTAACGTCTGCTCCGTTTTTACCTGCCCATATTGCACACATCATTCCCGCAGGTCCACCACCCACAACAATTACCTTTTTCTTACGTTCTTGGGTTTTCATACACATCATACTCATCCCAGATTTTTTCAAGGTCGTCAAAGGTTTCTTTTATTGTCTCTTTTTTCTTTCTGCCTATTGCCACAATCAATGCGTTAATAATGCTCAGCGGTGCAACAAGTGAATCTACAAACGATGCCATATCGCTTCTGGCAAAAAGCTTTGCATCGGAAAAGGGTACTATCGGCGAATTATCGTTATCTGTTATTGCGATAACCTTTGCACCCTTCTTTTTTGCAAACTCGGCAGCTCTTCGTGTTCTTCTGGAATATCTCGGGAAAGTTATTGCTATAAGCACATCTTTATCCGTAATTCTGAATATCTGCTCAAACAACTCGTTTGTACTATTTGAAAAAAGAAGCTTTACATTTCCAAACATATATCCAAGATAATGATTCAGAAAGTCTGCAAGCATACTTGATGAACGGATTCCTATAATGAATATGTTTTTAGCCTCGCAAATTGTATCAACTGCATTTTCAAATGCTTTTTCATCTATATTTGCAAGTGACGTCTTTATATTATTCATATCCGACACCAGCACAGATGACAGAACACTTCCCGACCCTATTTTATTATCGGCAACGCCTATTCTCTGGACTGCTGTAAGTTTTGAACGAAGATTCTGCTGCAGATTATCCTGAAACTCCGGATAGCCAGAAAATCCAAGCTCTATTGCAAATCTTACAACAGTTGATTCCGACACTCCTATTTCTGCACCTAATTTTGTCGCTGTCAAATACGCAGCCTCTCCGCTATGTTCAAGTACATACGATGCTATAAGCTTATGGCTCTTGGACATTTCCGACAACGAAGTGCGAATTTTTTCAAACAAATCCTTTGGCATTTTACACCTCTAAAATAAACATTCTACGTGTTATATTATGGCACTTATGGCAGTTTTTGTCAAGGCGTTTTTTATGAATTAAAATATAATTTATTACGTATTTACTCACCTGTTTCTATTGACAAACCATTATTCCTATGTTAAACTCAGTTTATTAAAAACACCTTAAAAGAAAGTATAATTATTTATGGAAAACAAATTCCCAAAAGAATTTTTGCAACGAATGAAGCGGCTTCTTGCAAGTGAATACGAAGGCTTTATAACCGAGCTTGAATATGGCAAGGCTTCAAAGGCATTATTTATCAACACTCAAAAGTGCGATATTGACACAATTCTGTCAACTCTAGACGCTCAGTTTTCAAAAATTGATTTTACCGACAACGGTTTTTATTTTGACGACACAAGTGTTGGCTCAAGCCCTCTGCATCATGCAGGAGCTTATTATATTCAGGACCCGTCTGCCATGAGTACGCTCTGTGCAATCGATTTAAAGCCGGGCAGCAAGATACTTGATTTATGCTCTTCGCCAGGAGGCAAAACTCTGGCTGCTGCAGTCAGAAACGGTAAAGACGGAATTGTTGTTTCCAACG
>JAZQVQ010000285.1:0-16856 GCA_045631825.1 Eubacteriales bacterium
TTGTCAATATAATATTTCCGTCAGTGTACGGAGCTATTTTAGAGATAAAATCTGTAATTTCAGGAATATACTCTTTTGGAGATTTTTCGGGTAGGTATAAACGATTTTCTGCATTTTCGTATTTGTTGTAATTGCTTATAATGCCTGTCGAATCACACGTTATATTTACACTTTCTGAATAATTTTCAGTGTACCAGCTTAAATGCCATTTTGCACCGTTTGTATAACTCGGAGCGGAGTAATGCCAATTAAAGTTTGAAAATTTCTCATCAATTTCAATTTTTGAGCGAACACTTTTAATTACTTGTTCAAGCTGTTCGGTGGTGGGTTCGTTTGTGCTATCAATTGCGTATGATGGTATTGTAATAGCAGTGGTAAGCATTAAAAATGCAAGAAATAGACTGAAAATCCGTTTCATAAAATTAACCTCCGTAAAATTCAAATGTGTTTTATGCTTATTTTGACGATACAAAAACACAAAAGTTCCACAAATTTCCATAATCAAGAAACCTTTTTGTATATTTTAATTATAAAAGCACATGGAGTTGAAAGATGTTCAAGTGAATTTACTAAGTTTAAAGTCTCCTTTGAACTTTTCCAGAAGTAAGGAGTCATACCGAATAGTGCAGGTATAAATTCTTTTGAAACTTCAATATTAAACTCTGATTTTTTTATATCAATAAGGTCAAACCCATCATAAGTCGGAATTTTTTGAGTGTTTTCACGTGGTAAATCGTATATTTTTTCTTTTAAACCATATAAGTGCTTTTCGTCGGGACATATAACCAAAAGATATGAGCCTACTTTCAATACACGGCGTACTTCCTGATCTGCAACCGGTGCAAAGACAGATAAAACAAAATCACAAATATTGTCACCAAACGGCATATCGAAAATACCTGCAACACAAAAAGATATCCTATTTGATGCATCAAATTGCTTTTCAGCCTTTGAAGCAAGCCTGATTGTTTCCTTTGATAAATCAAGACCGTAAAGTGAAAGTTTTTTGTCACAAATATTGTCCCGTATTTGTCTTAAATAATAACCCTCACCGCAGCCTGCGTCGATTATACTGATTTCGTACTTGTTTGACAGTGAAGAAATGCAATCTGAAATTTCTTTTGCAAGTGGAGCGTAAAAACCCTCATTTAAAAATTTTCTTCGGTCAAGGCACATTTGCTTTGAATCGCCGGAGTTTTGAGTGTAACCCTTTTTTGTTTAAGCAAGGTTGACGTAACCCTCCTTTGTCAAATCGAAACAATGATTGTTTTCGCAAATAAAGGATACGTCTTCTTTTATTAAATCTTTGCTGCACACAGGACATTTATAATTTATTACCATTTTGTTTTCCTTTTATTGTGTTAAAAGTAAAGCGACGTAATTCGCCGCTTTACCTTTCCAATATTTTTTATTCTAAGAATTCATACAACTCATCAAATGTCTTTGCATATTTTACAGTTGCACCTGATGCGTAATTGCTGTAAAAATCAATACCTTTTTTGAGATTGACCAGGTATTCAACCTCAAGGAAATCCGAACTGTTTGAAAACTCCTCAATTGTATACGGAAGTCTCTTTATGATGTGGTATCCATAGTCGGTTTCAACAATTCCGCTTATGGTATTTTCCTCTAAGGCATAGGAAGCATCCTCAAATTCTTTTACCATTTTTCCCCTGCCAAAGAAGTAACCTTCGGGACGTGATGCCATTCCGGGATCGTTTCCGTACTGTGTTATAAGAGCATCGAAATCTTCACCCGCTAAGGCTTTGTTCAAGACTTCCTGTGCCACTTCTTCTGCATTCTCGGTTTCCTTTAAAACCAAAATATGCTTTACTCTTATGTAACCATTCTGGTTTGCATAATCAAACACATCTTTGTCAGTAAATCCACAAGGCAAATCCTTGCCGAAAACCTGCTCAAAGGATTTGCTGTAAAACTCGGAAAGTATTGATTCGTGAGCATAACTTCTGTCTGTAGTATGGTTAGCCTCTAAAACATTGTTGTAAGCATCGCCATAGAATAGACGCATCTGATAGTAAGACTCAAGGATTTTTTTAAGCTCCGTGCTTGTAAGTTTTACATCGAATTTATCCGAAACGCTGCGTATACCTGCCAGAAGTTTTAATTCCATAAGTGTATCTTCTTTAAGAGTATCATTCTTGTTATTATCTTTCATTAAAAAATATCTGTTTCGGTATGCTGCAACAGAGAACGAATAATTATCAACCGAAAGCATATGAACTTCGTCAAGCGTGCTTGACTGTGTCATTAAATTGATTATGTCAAGAACCTCGTTTAACGTATAAAGTGAATTTAACGGCTTAAGTTCAACCGTAGCGTTTCTGTTTTCCTTGACAACGGTGTTGCTTATAATTACAGAGGCACGTTTTCTTGTAAGCGGTGTGGTCGGGTAGAAGAAACCGTAGTCGTCGTTGCCTGAGAGAATACCTGCGTTGTAGAACATTAAAACTTCAGGGTAATACTCAAGCGATGGGGCAACATCGGGTATTTCCGTTATGTTGTTTATTGCAGGGAAGTAGTCGTGAGGGATAGCACGGGAAAACAAGCTTACAGCTTCGTAAGAGTAAATATCCCTTGTATAATCGGCAAATTCATCACTGTCAATGATGTTGTTGTCAATGGCATAAGAAACATATTTGTCATACCAGTTTTTAGAATTTTGGACCTCAGGTATGTCGTTTTCAAAATATATACTGTTAAGACGTGAAGCAATGGTTACGCATTGTGCAACAGACAGTTTTCCTTCGGTATCAAAGTTGCTGTCGGAAACACCATCCATTATGCCAAGCTCGTATACTTGTTTGACAGATGCACCATACCAGGAACCCAAGTCAACGTCATCAAAACCCGAATAAACTTTACTTGATTCAAATTTTCCCTGTGCACACACAGAAAAACACAAACAAAGTGAAAATACTAAACATAAAGAAAAAATAAATAGCTTTTTCATATAAAACTCCTTAGCTTCAGTGTTAATACAGTGATTATAACATAAAAAAATTAAAAATACAAGTATAAAAAGCAACGAGGATAGTTTTGTCAAACTACCCTCGTTTTTGGTGGACGATAAGGAACTCGAATCCCTGACCACTCGCACGTCAAGCGAGTGCTCTACCAACTGAGCTAATCGTCCGTTCGTCTTAACATTAGAATAATAACATATCCATTTGAATTTGTCAATAATTTTGTAAGAAATACAATGTTAACTTTAAATAAATAGTATATTCATTGATTTTTTTGTGTTGTATGATATAATTAAAATGTATTTATGGGATTGAAGGTGACATTAAATGCGTTTTATACTCAGGTATGTCAAACCATATACAATTATGGTAATAATTGGTTTTACAATTAAATTTATTGGGACAATAATGGACCTTTTTTTGCCGTCACTTCTTGCTCATATGATTGACGTAATCGCTCCTACCGAAAATGTGAAACAAATAATTTTTTACGGCATTGTGATGTTAATTGTTGCATTGATTGGTTTTTCTTTCAATGTCATAGCAAACAGAATGGCATCGGCGGTTGCACGTGACAGCTGTGAAAAAATAAGACACGATTTGTTTAAGCAGACTCAGCTATTGTCTTGTAAACAACTGGATGAGTATACTATTGCTTCCCTTGAAGCAAGACTCACTTCGGATACATATAATTTGCATAATTTTATTGCCCGTATACAGAGAATAGGTGTCAGAGCACCCATTCTTCTTGTGGGTGGAATTGTGGTTACTTTCTTTTTGGATTATGCACTGACGCTTGTATTGGTCGCAACTCTGCCTTTTATTTATTTTGTTGTTACCTTTGTGTCAAAGAAAGGCATCCGACTATACAGAAAACTGCAGCGTTCGGTTGATGATATGGTAAGAGTTGTACGTGAAAATGCTCTTGGCATAAGAGTAATAAAGGCGTTGTCAAAGACTGATTACGAGATTGAACGTTTCAATAACGTAAATGCCGAGCTAAGTAAGCGTGACAGAAAGGCAAGTATAGTTATGGGTGCTTCAAATCCTATAATCAGCTTGCTTTTGAATATCGGCTTATGCGGTGTAATTGTTGTCGGTGCAATAAGAGTTGAGCATAACCTTGGCGGTGTCGGCAAAATAATTGCGTTTATGTCGTATTTTACAATGATTTCAAATGCAATGATGAGCGTTGCCAGAATTTTTATGATGACATCAAAAGGTCTCGCAAGTGCCGAACGAATCGCAATAGTTGTTGATACGCCAGGCGAGATAGATGGACTTTTAACTGAAATTAAAAATGACGTGCAACAAGCGGATAGTGATATAGGCGATAATTTTTCACTTGAATTTAAAAATGTTGATTTTTCCTATAATAACAATAAAAAGACGCTTACAAATATAGATTTTAAAATTAAAAAAGGTTCGTCGCTAGGTATAATTGGTGCAACGGGTAGCGGTAAAACAACAATAATTGCGTTGCTATTGAAATTTTACGCACCAGATAGCGGAGAAATACTGATAGACGGGAAAAATATAAAAGATTACGATAAAAAGACATTCAGGTCTAAGTTTGGTATAGCCATGCAAAACGATTTTCTTTTTGAGGGAACTTTGCGTGAAAATGTTGATTTTCACCGTCAGATTACTGACCAGCAGTTTGATAAAGCTTTGCGGACTTCTCAGGCGTATGAGTTTGTAAATAAGCTTGAAGAAAAGGAAAAATACGAGCTGACATCAAAGGGTACAAATCTTTCGGGCGGTCAGAGACAGAGACTTTTAATTGCAAGAGCACTTGCTTCCTGTCCTGAATTTCTCTTGCTCGACGATTCTTCAAGTGCCCTTGATTATAAAACTGATGCTCTGTTGAGAAATGCTATAAAGAGTGAATATGGGAAAAAGATGACAACCATTGTTGTTGCACAGAGAGTAAGCTCTGTCAAGGACTCCGATTTGATAATAGTGCTTGATGAAGGAAAAATTGTAGGAAAAGGCACGCACGATTATCTCATAAAGAACTGTGAGCAGTATAAGCTTATTTCAAACTCTCAAATGGGTGAGCTATGAAAAAAAATGACAGACCGAAATATTCAAAAAAATATCTAATTTCGAGATTGTGTAAATATCTGTTTAAGCATAAGCTTATGCTTTTAACAGCGTTTTTGCTTATGGTATCGTCAAATGTTATTGCACTGATAGGCCCGAAACTGTCGGGAAAAGCTATTGATGCCATTTCGCTTGAAAGCGGTGTAGAGTTTAACACGGTTTTCTATTACTGCGGTTTAATGGCAGTAGTTTATCTTGTTTCGTCAGTTTTGTCGTATGCTTTGTCATTCATTATGGCAACGATATCAAAAAACGTGGCTTTTGCAATGAGAAAAGATGTGTTTGAGCATTTGTCAAAACTTCCCGTGTCATTTTATGACCGACATCAGACAGGGGATATCATAAGTCGCATATCTTATGATATAGATACAATTAATGCATCACTGACAAACGATGTTCTTCAGGTTGGTGTAAGTGCCATTACGGTAATGGGCTCGTTTATTATGATGTGTACAATAAATACAACATTGCTTTGTATTTTTTTGGTAACAGTACCGGTTGCTATTTGGTTTACAAAATATAAGACAAAGAAAGTGCATCCACTGTTCAAAAAGCGTTCTAAGGCACTTGGTTCGCTCAATGGCTATGCCGAAGAAATGATGTCAGGGCTCAGGACGATTAAGGCTTACGGAACAGAAGATGCAACACTTAAAAAGTTTGACGAGTTTAATAAAGCTGCGGTTGATGCTTATTATAATGCTGATTATAATGCCTGTGTGGTTGGGCCTTGCGTAAACTTTATAAATAATATATCACTTTCGTTTATAAGTGTTCTGGGAGCTTTTCTGTTTATATTGCAAAGAATAACTCTTGGTGATATTTCGTCATTTATATTGTATTCACGTAAATTTTCCGGACCAATAAATGAGGCGGCAAATATAGTAAGCGAGCTTCAATCGGCTTTTGCTGCGGCTGACAGAGTTTTCGGACTTCTCGACGAGCCTTGTGAAACTGTTGATAAATCAAACGCTATAAGCTTGGGGCAAGTAAAAGGTGATGTTAAGCTTGAAAACATTGAATTTGGCTATGATAAATCAAAAAAGATTATCAAAAACTTGAATCTCGATGTGTCAAAGGGTAAGGTGGTTGCAATAGTTGGGCCGACAGGTGCAGGTAAAACCACAATTATAAATTTACTTATGAGATTTTATGATCCCGACAGCGGTACAATCGCAATTGACGGAACGGAAAACACCGATATTACCCGAAACAGTTTAAGACAAAGCTTTACAATGGTGCTTCAGGATACGTGGCTGTTTTCAGGAACTGTTGCGGAGAATATTGCTTATGGGAAAACAGGAGCTACGCTTGAAGATATAAAGGAAGTTGCAAGGAAAGTTAAAATTGATAAGTTTATAGAGGCTTTGCCCTGTGGATATGATACACTTTTGACAGATGACGGAGTCTCAATTTCAAAGGGGCAAAAACAGCTTATTACAATAGCAAGAGCAATGCTCAACGAATCACATATGCTTATCCTTGACGAAGCTACTTCAAATGTCGATTCGAGAACAGAAATTGATATATCTAATGCTATGACTGCACTTATGAAAGATAAAACCTGTTTTATAATAGCACACAGACTTTCAACCATAAAAAATGCAGACGTCATACTTGTTGTAAATAACGGGGAGATTGTAGAGACAGGTACACATAGTGAACTTTTGAAAAATAAAGATGGTGTTTACAGTGCTATGTATAACTCCCAGTTTAGTTGATTTTGGAGGAAACAGTGGATTTACAGACTGATTTTGATTTAGAATTTTTTGATAATTATGACCCGTGTCTTGAAGATAATACGTATGTTCAGGAGGTATTTGTATCACAAGAGCAACGCAAAAAATCATGCTGTTTTACTGGTCATAGGGCTATTCCGGTAAATAAGCTTAATGAAATTTTGCACTCTTTGAAAAGTACAGTGGTGTATCTTATAAGAACGAAAGGCGTGGATGAATTTCATTCGGGTGGAGCACTTGGGTTTGATACACTTGCTGCAAGTATTATTATTGATTTGAAACGTACCTATAATCATATAAAACTCATTTTGGATTTGCCATATGAAACACAAAATGTTTCCTGGAGTGATGATAAAAAACGAGTTTATGAATTTATAAAGGCTGGTGCTGACTGTATAAATTATCATTCTGAAAATCCGCAAAACCGTACACAAGCGACAAAAGCACTGCTGAAACGAAACCGTATACTTGTCGATAGCTCAGCATTTTGTGTATCTTACTGCCATAAGAACGACGGTGGAACTGCATATACTGTCAATTACGCAAAACACTGTGACTTAGATGTTGTTGAAATTTTAAATGATAACTAAATAAAAAAGGACGGTTTAGGCTTTATGGATAAGAACAAATATGAAATTGTAAGACTGAGAATGGAAAGGACAGCTCAGGCACTGCGAAAGAATAATATATTTTGTGAATGTGCGGAAAACTGTGATGAGGCACTTGATATAATATCAGGTCTTGTTTCCGTAGGTGAAACCGTTGCGGTTGGTGGTTCTGTGACGCTTTTTGAATCAGGAGTTATAAATTTTCTACGCTCAGGAAATTATAATTTCCTTGACAGATATGATAAAACATTAGTGCCTGAGCAGGTAAAGGATATATTTATAAAATCGTTTTCTGCGGATACTTATTTTATGAGCAGTAATGCCATAACCGAAAAGGGAGAACTTTATAACGTTGACGGAAACGGAAACAGAGTTGCCGCTTTAATTTATGGCCCTAAAAGTGTAATTGTCGTTGCAGGATATAATAAAATAGTAAGGGACGTAGAAGAAGCACGAAAAAGAGTCTGCGAGATTGCAGCACCTGCAAACGCAGTAAGACTCGAAACGGGTACGCCCTGTACCGAAATAGGTAAATGTGTAAATTGTTCTTTGGATAGACGCATTTGTTCAACGCAGGTTGTAACAGGCTTTCAGTCTGTGAAAAATAAAGACAGAATAAAGGTTATACTTGTAGGTGAGGAGCTTGGTTATTAAATGGGCAAATTAAATATTGTACTGCTTGAACCTGAAATTCCTCAAAACACAGGAAATATATCAAGAACCTGTGCTGCAACAGGCACATCACTTCACCTTATTGAGCCGTTTGGATTTACAATAACTGATGCAAAGCTAAAACGAGCAGGACTTGATTACTGGCAATATCTTGATGTTCATTACTACAAGAATATACAGGAATTTTATGATAAAAATAGGGGTGGAAATTTTTTCTACTATTCCACAAAAGCACCAAGGGCATACACAGAGGTTGTATATCCTGAAAATACCTTTCTGATATTTGGAAAAGAGTCAGCCGGTATTCCTGAAAGTATACTCAAGGCAAATCTTGATAAGTGTGTTAGAATTCCGATGCTTGAAAATCTCAGAAGCCTTAATCTTTCAAATTCCGCAGCAATAGGTGTATATGAAGTGCTAAGACAGTGGAACTTTTCGGGACTTGAAAATCAGGGATTTTTGAAAATTTTAGAATAACTATGTTTTAAGGAGAAATTATGTTATCAGATTTGTTTAGATCGGGCTTCAGCAGAGAAATGATTTTGTCGTTGCTTTTGATAATACCGACAATACTTATATCGCTGACTGTTCACGAATATTGCCATGGGTATGCAGCTTACCGCTGCGGAGATATGACGGCTCGTAATTTGGGTAGACTTACGTTAAATCCTGTAAAACACCTCGACCCCATAGGAACGATAATGATGCTTGTATTTGGTTTCGGGTATGCAAAACCCGTACCGATAAATACGAGAAACTTCAATAATCCCAAGAGAGACATCTGTATTGTTTCACTTGCAGGACCGCTTTCAAATATATTTCTGTGTTTTATCGGAATATTACTGCAAAAACTGTCTATTTTGATTGTTGAAGGCACAAATATAATTCAATCAGAGTCAGCGGTAAACTTTTTCTTTATCTGGTGGATGTTTTCTTCAACATTTATAACCAGTAATGCTTGTCTTGCGGTGTTCAATCTGCTGCCGATACCACCTCTTGACGGCTCAAGGCTTTTGTCTGTGGTACTCCCGGCAAAAGCTGCGTACTTTTTGTCTAAATACGAAAGTTATATTATGATACTTATTCTTGTTCTCCTTTATCTTGGAAAACTTGATGGTATTGTAAGTTTTGTTGGTACTGCTATTATAAGATTAATCGACGGACTTTTATCATTTATTCCGTTTTTTAATTAAAGGATAGGGTGAAAAATATGTCAAAGGATAATAATGATACAAATCAAGGAATAATGCTTATTGACGAAGAATTGATAATGGAATCTGCAATAGAGGACTCTTTGCCTAATTATAAGCTTGAGGTTTTTGAAGGGCCTTTGGAGCTTTTGTTGTCACTTATTGCAAAAAATAAGGTAAGTATATATGATATTCCGATAGCTCTTATATTGGAACAATATATGGACTACCTGCACAAAATGGAGCTTTTCAATATGGAAATAGCCTCTGATTTTATAGTTATGGCGTCTCAGCTTATGGTTATAAAGTCACGTATGTTACTACCAAAGCTTGATGAAAACGAGGAAGATCCAAGACAAGAGCTTGTGGATATGCTTCTTGAATATCAAAGAGCAAAGCAGACGGCAGAGGTGCTTCACGACAGAGAGTTTTCATATGCGGGACGTTTTGAAAAACCTCCGGCAAAGCTCGAAAATCAGGGGAACAGCGAGTATAAGCTGACTCATGAAATAAGCTTGCTTCAGGAGGCTTATATGAGAGTTTATCAGCGTAAGCTTGAGTTTCTTGAAGCACAGAACAATACTAAAAGTCTTGATATGCTTATTAAAACAACAAAGCACGTAAGTGTAAACGAGCGTATTCTTCACGTTATGAAACGCCTTGTCAAAAGGGGAACGTGTAGTTTCTCGGGACTTTTTGAAAGTGCAAACTCCAGAAGTGAAATTGTAGCAACATTTTTGGCGGTGCTTGAGCTTATCAAGGGTAAGAGAGTTGTTGTTGAACAGTTGTCGGAAAATAATGATGACTGTAAATTGGTTCTTGTAAGAGAAAAAAACGAAGATTAACACAAGGAATGAAGTAAAAATGAAAATTATTTTTTTGGGAACAAGTCACGGAAGACCTGAGATTAACAGATACTGTACAAGTGTGTATTTTGAGCATAACGGTAAAGGGTTTATTATAGACCTCGGTGCTCCGGTTGAGTACCTTTGTATAAATAAGGGAATACCGATTGATAATATAGCAGCGTATTTTATAACTCATATGCATCCCGACCATGTTTCTGATTTACCATCAATGTTAAAACAGGCTTCACACTATAATAAAGAAATTGATGCTGATGTATATATTCCTGAAAAAGGTGTCATTGAACCACTTTTAAATTGGGCTCGTGCAATTCATATTGATGTTGGCCAAGACACTTTGAATAGATTAAAATTAAAAGAAATAGAGAGTGAAGGTGTTATATATGAAGACTATGGGGTAAAAGTTACTGCCATACGTACAGAGCATCTTGCACATTTAAGCAAAGATTTTGCAAGCTACGCATATAAGGTTGAAACTGATGACGGCAAAAAAGTTCTGTTCACGGGTGACCTTGCGTTTAATTTCAGAGATTACCCTGAAATTGCAAGTCGTGAAAAATTTGATGTAATTGTATCCGAGCTTGTTCATTTTAATACAGACAGTGCTTATGAAAAGTTAAAGAATCTGAAAACCGACCTTATAATATTTTCACATCTCGGAAAGAAAAATACAGATATGTTAGAAAATAATAATATTAAGTTCCCGTATAAGCATATAGTTGCAACCGATGGCTTTGAGCACTACGTTGTTTAATAAATAATTACATAAAATGATTGAATAAAAAATCTCCTTGCGAAATAAAAATCGTAAGGAGATTTTTGTTGTATACTTATTTTAAAACTAAAGGGCAGGGTAGGATATGCCGTAAGTGGCATCTTCAAGGTTTTCTGCCGAAAATGGAACATCAATATAAGCTTCAATACGACCGTTTTTTGACACGTTTCTCAATATTAAAGTTGCCACCCCTGATGTTGAAATATCTGTTTCAAAATGCGGATTGTTACAATTCCTGTTTGAAAGCGTAAAGGAAGAAGATATTTTGAGAGTATTGTTGTAATTTTCGTATATGTAAAGCTCACACGCATATCCAGATGGGATTTCAAACTGACAGTCATAACTCAAAACTGAATTTTGCAAATTAAGCCCACCAAGCTCCGAAATGAGAATCTCTATGGCACTTTGCTTGTCTAAACGAGTTCCCTCAAATGAGTCTCCCACCATTTTGTAATTGTCCAAAGAAAAGCTGTCATCCACACCTGAAACGGTGGCTCTCTGCCTTAGTGAATAGTCATGAATGACAGCAATAACTTTTGACATCTCAGCTCGCGAGAGATTATTTAGTGCATAAAAGTTGCCGTCTGTGTCACCGCAGAAAATACCATTGTAGTATGCTTTTAAAACATCCTCCTGATAACTTTCAGGTATACTGTCAAAATCTTTTATTGCGTCTTTGAAGGCACTCACACTGCCAGAGTCATAAATACCACCGGCTATAAATTCGTTTCCAAGACCACATAATTCATAGTATGAGTTTTTGGCATGAGTTTTGCCGTTAAGCTCGAAAGAACGTGATATCAATCCGGCAAATTCATAACGCTTGATAGGTCTGTCAAAAACAGATTTTTCAATATCGACAAGACCATCTTTGCCTATGGAACTAAAAAAGTCCATATTTAAAACTCCGCAATCATATAGAATCTGAACGTAACCGGAGTACCATAGTTCGCTTCCGATTTTCTGAGAGTCAATTAACACTTTTCTTGCCTGTTTTGCATCTTCTTCAAGACCTAAATATCTGCAAATAACAGCACAACTCTGTGAAATGGATAAAGTACCTTTTGGAGAAAATTCACCTGCAGATGTACCTGTTATTACCTTGTTGTTTACAAGAAGCTCCACATATTTGTAATACCAGTCTGAAGAGCTTATGTCAGTAAAGTTTTTTACGTCGATAACAGCATCATTATTTGTGATATCTTCAGATTCATCATCAGAATTCTGATTTTGTTCGGCAATAAGCCTATCAATAGAACCAATTAAACCGTTAACAGCTCCAGTTGGAATAACTGCACCGAAAATATATGCACAAATGGCTATAATACAAAACAATTTCTTATAATTATATTTCATTTTCCCTTTTTTCCACATCCATATCAGTTATTTTTGTTTAATGAATATGATTTAATCATTTGAGTTTGAGTTATTATTGCCACTGTTTTCATACATTTCAAGCAAGTGTGACATATCCGCACCGCTGTTTTGATTTACGTCTGGCAAATCCGTGTTTTCGTCATCTTCGACGGGCGGGGGATTGTTTTGGTCAGGCTCATTTGGAAAAACAGGTTCGTTTTCATCGGGAATTTCGGGTTCTTCGGGTATTACAGCTTTGTGGACGGTACAGATAGCGTTTGCCGGTTTGTTTTCTTCAACGTCAAAGTATCCGCAGAAACTAACACCAGGCAAGTTCTTGTAAAAGGGAGCAGTTTCGGGGTAGACATAGTCTTCGGGCACTTCACGGTATGTATAGTTTGCATCAGAAACCTTTACATCACCGTCAGTGAAATTTCTGTCATTTACTTCAATTAAAGCTACCGTTGTTAAAACACCCTCAGGACAATTATCGCCTGCAAGTCTATTAGTTGATTTGTCCCACTTGACAGGTACGTGCACGTTACACACTTGAGTCGGGACACCTTCTTCTTCATAGAAATATCCGGTTGCAATACGTGAAGTACCATTT
Organism: Eubacteriales bacterium; assembly: GCA_045631825.1. Lineage (GTDB taxonomy): Bacteria > Bacillota > Clostridia > Oscillospirales > CAG-382 > UMGS1387. Next base: position 12,904 of record JAZQVQ010000285.1, read on the forward strand.
GTTACAGTTCTTATATCAAGATTGCAATATTGTGATGGTAAAAGTCCGCTGTCAAGACAGTATTCAACAGTCTGCAATTTTGAAAAATCGAATTTTTCAAGCTCCTCAGTGCCATTGGCAACGGAATCAAAAATAGGCTGGTGCACTTTTTCCATAACTTTTTCCCATACTACCATATGGGGATTAGTCTTGAACTTTGCAAGGTTTTTGGATACGTCATAACCAAACCAGCAAGCACCTACATAGTATGGGGTATAGCCGACAAAATATAAGTCTCTGTTATCATTTGTTGTACCGGTTTTTCCGGCAATATCAATCTTTGTGTCAAGCGTAAGTCTTGAGGCTGTACCGCTTGTAACAACATTCTGAAGCATCTTGTTCATAACTATAGATGTCTGAACTGAAATGGCAGATTCCTGCTTTATATTCTTTTCAAGTAAAATAGTTCCGTCGTAGTTGTATATCTTTGTATAAAGCCTTGGAGTAGAATAACAACCTTCATTGGGAAAAATTGAATATGCTGCAGCCATTTCAAGAACTGTAAGACCTTTTGTAAGACCACCTAAAGCAAGCGGAGCAAGAGCCTTGTCTGATTCAAGAAGACTGTCTAAATGAAGTTTCTTTTTTGCAAAATTGAATGAATAATCAACCGACATCTTGTCGAGTACCTTAACGGCAATGGTGTTTTTGGATAATCTTATTGCATCGTTTACAGATATTTTTCCGTCATAACGGGCAGGGGAGTTGGAGGGCCAGTACCTGCCAAGGTTTTCCATATATTTAAATGGAGTGTCATCAAGAACAGTTGAATAGTTTATAAGACCAAGGTCAACGGCAGGAGCATAAACTGTAAGAGGCTTTATTGAAGAACCTACTTGACGTTTACTCTGAGTTGCACGGTTGTATCCTCTCTGGTCGGTTTTTTCGCCACGTCCACCGACAATTCCGAGCACATTTCCGTTGTACGGGTTCATAATAACCATGGCACATTCGGGCTGAATACCCTCGGATACTTTTTCAAAGTTTGAGTCGTCCTTGAATACTTCTTCCATTGCATTCTGAATGAAAGGGTCCATTGTTACGTGTATCTCAAGACCACCAGAATAAATCAAATTTGAAGCATACGCTCTTGAATAACCGTACTCATCATACAAATCGGAAATGATTTGTTCTATAAGTGCATCTTTGAAATAGGAATAAGCTTGTCCTTGCGTTTCGATTTTTCCATTTTCATCGAGGTTAAGATGTAATTCAAGGTCGATATCGTAAGAAGCGTCGTATTCTTCTTTTGTTATCCAACCAAGTTCTAACATTTTGGTAAGGACAGTATTGCGGCGTTCCTTGTTGTTTTCCGGATTTCTTACCGGGTCATATTTTGTTGGAGATTTCGGGATAGAAGCAAGGGCTGCACACTCAATTAAGGTGAGTTCTGAGACGTCTTTGCCAAAATAATAATTGGAAGCTGCCTGAACACCATAATTGCTTCTTGACAGATTTATGGTGTTGAGATACATTTCAATTACTTCCTGCTTGCTGCGTTTGTCGGTAAGACTGAGAGCACGGAAAATTTCACGTACTTTTCGCTGAATGGTAGTATCCTGCTCACCCGAAACGTTCTTGATAAGCTGCTGAGTTATTGTCGAACCGCCATAGCTGTCGTTTCCGGTAACAAATTCAAGAACAGCACCAACTGTTCGCTTCCAGTCCACACCCTTGTGAGTCCAGAAACGCTCGTCCTCAATAGCGATAAATGAATCAATAAGATTTTGGGGCATATTCTGGTAAGAAGCCCAAGAACGATTTTCAGTGCCGAAAATTCTTTCATCCTCAAGCTCGTGACTTTTACCTTCGGAGTCTGTGTAATATATTTTTGTTGTCTTGTCCAAATTATCTTTTAAACCAATAATATCGTAATCTTCGTCTATAAGATAGTTCTTGACATAAACAGCGAAGGAGGCACCTATAATTACGCCCGATATTGTTCCGAACAATACAAGAGTAAGCAGTATGCTGAAAAAATACTGGGAAGTTTTTTTCAGAAAAATTGTCGCAGTGCGACCACCTTTTTTGAGAGTTTTTTTTGCAACCGCCATTTTAATGTTGGCTTGAGTGTTAACTCGCATATCCTTTTCGGAACTGCCAGAACCTGATTTGTATGAAAATAAATCATTGTTTTTTTTGTTTTGATTGTTTTTATCGTTGTTCATAGAACCTCCAAAGCCAAAAACACTTTGTTTACAGTGAATATTTTTGTGAAAATTTTACGATAATATAAAAAAGGAGAGTTTTTGTAAAAATGAAAAAAATTAACAGAAGTAATATTAAAAAATTTGTTGTAATGTTTATGTTGCCTATGATTTTTACATTTTCCTGTGTATTTGCGGTAAAATGCATCCCCAAGGATGTATTGTACTCGGTAAATATTGAAAAAACTTCAACTAAGCAGGACCTTGATCTCTATAAAATAGAGGAAAACGAATATATGTATGACGATTTGTATCTTATCCCAGATGGAGAATATATCATAAGAACAAAGGGAAAAGATGTTGTGGTTTTTTCACAGAATAGTGAAAAGATATATCTTGTAAAAACCAATAATGAGAGTTTTTCACTGTCGGACCAAAAAGAACTCTCTGGCGGAATTTACATTTCAAACAGAGAAGACCTGTTTGAAATTGTTGAATATCTTGAAAGTTAAAATATGTATGTTGTCTGTTAAAAAGCTTAACAGACAATATTTTACTAATCGTTTTTCGAATAACAGTCACTTGCCATAATACAAATAAGCAAAATACCTAATACGGCGATTAATATAGGCATAATACGAAGCTCTTTTTTGCAGTTACACTTAAAGTTAAAGAGCGGTTTTTCACGATGTTTTGAATTTATGCTCAAATCAACGTCGGAATTGTTGTTTAGTGTTAAACCGTTTAAAAAATCGATTTTTTTGCGTACATCTTTCTTTAAATCCTTTTGCATATTGTTAAACTTTGTCATACAGTTATTCATAGTCATAATAAAACTCCTTTATATATTATTGTTTGTTAACAGGAAGTTTTTTGCAAACTTCTCCCACTATCATTATTATAACACATTTTTTAAAAATGTAAACAGTATCTTTATTCTTTTACGAATTTGAAATAAAACATAAATATACCGGACCTAAATAGTCCGGTATTGCCTTAATTTTCAATATAAACCCTTGCAACGCGCTTGGAAACACCGCACAGCAATTCATAGGATATAGTACCGCATTTTTCGGCAAGCTCATCGCAGGTAACAGACTCATCTCCATCATGTCCCCAGATAGTAACAGTGTCACCAACTTTTGCCTCAGGCACATCGGTTATGTCAATAATTGCCATATCCATACATATTCTGCCAATTATCGGAACTTTCTTTTTGTTGCATAGTACATATGCGTTCTTGCCGGACAGAGAGCGTTGAAGTCCGTCTGCATAGCCTATGCCAATTACTGCGATTTTACGATCACCCTCGCTGCAATAAGTAAGTCCATAGCTTGTAAAATCACCCTTTTGCAGTGTTTGAATCGATGTAATTATAGTTTTGAACTCCATAACGGGTTTAAAGAGTTTCAGCTTGCCTTGAGAACAACCATATAACGTAATACCCATACGAACGGCATCAAGATACATTTGGGGGAATTTTAAAGATGCACAGCTGTTACAAATGTGACAGATTTCGGGTGTTATTCCCTGTGAAATAATAAATTGCTTTGCCTTGTTGTACTGATTGAATTGGAAAGTGGTAAAGTCATTATTATCTTCGACATCGGCAAAATGAGAAAATAAACCTTCTACATTTATATTTTTACTCGATTTTAAAACATCAATGCATCTTTTCAATTCATCAAAATCATTATGTATAACATTAAAACCGGTTCGGTTCATTCCCGTGTTCAGCTTTATGTGAATGTTTATTTTTTCACCATT
>JAZQVQ010000286.1:0-4677 GCA_045631825.1 Eubacteriales bacterium
AAACCGAATGTACCGCCAGTAATTATAACCTTACCATCACCCATAATACCAACTTTATAATCTTCACGAGTAGAGGCCTTCCCAAAGTTACCGCCCTTTACATATACAGTAGTTCCTGTCCCTGCGTAGATATAAGCACGCTTTTGATTCTGTGTCTTGTTGAAGTCAAAGTTACCACCATTGATAGTAGCAGTACTTCCCTCACCAGTAAGATAGAACAAATAGCGACCAGAAGTACTTGATGTATTCACATCCAAGTTACCACCGTTGAAGATAAGGCTTGCACCGTCTGTGATACCAATACCGCCACCTTGTGATTTGATATCGCCGGCACCGTTAATAGTTGTAGTGCCATTAGTTACTTTGATACCATAATTTGAAGCATCACCAGAAGTAAACGTTACATCATTATTGATGTTAAGAACGAAGTCCGCAGAAACTTGGAGGAATGATCTTTCCTCAGGCATTTTAAAGTTTTCATCCAAAGTAACTGTACCTCCCATACTTGCGGCAAGCTCCAACTCAGCAAATGTCTCTTCATTATCAGGATAGATGATGTCTCCATCATAAACAGGATCAATAGTGATGTTGAACTGAATATCACCAGTCAATATTTTACCGAGAATATTTGTTCTCCAGTTACGCTGTACAGGAACGCTGTTCAAACCTTCCTTAAACTCGATGGGATTGCCATTTTCAGGAACGAAAGTAAATTGCAGACTCTCCAAAGTAGCTCTGTCATCACCCAATGTTCCATCATTATCTACATCTGTCTCATTAGCATCAGCTACCAAAATATAGTTCATAGAAAGCCAGTTATAAGCTTCTTTACCCTCTTTGGTATCATCAGTCTCAACGTACAAAGTTTCCTTAGGAATAGTATTCAACACATAAGTAACAGTTTCCTCACCAGAAATCTCGCCAGTAAGCAAGTTGATTTCATTTGCTGCGTTCTTAATAACAACTGATGATTTTTCAATCTTGATACCAGATGCTTCAGCTGCTGCCCAATCTTCAGCATCAACTCCTACATTGATTTGAGCAAAAGGACGCTTCAAAACAACATCAATGGTTTTGTTTCCTGCTACTTGAAACTCTACAGTCTTGAAGAATGCATCACGAAGTTCGTCATTGCTTACTGCATCTGTACCATCTTCAGCCTTGTAATTAACTTTCACAGTTTGCAAATCATCTGTATCATATGCCTTGCAATCGCCATCTTGAGCCCAGAAAGCGACTTGATAAGTCTGACCTTTGGCAAGAGTGATAGATACATTATCGCCTGATTTGAAATCTGTCTTAACAAACTGTCCGTCTTCATTAGACCCTACAACATTCTGCAAAACAGGAGTTCCATTTGCATCGAGTTTGTAAACGGCATAGACCAACTTGTCTGCACTCTTACCATCACTGATGGCACGGGTAGCGATACCACCTTCGGTTGCAAGCGCGAAAGACACCTGAACTTCGTTTCCTGACTGAACATCCAGTTCGTCATTCGAACACGATGTTGCAAGCAACATACCAGCTGCTGCAAACATACCTAAGAATAATTTTTTTTTCATTTTTAAAAAATTTAATTGTTATACAAAAATGTTTTTCTTTAATTTCTTGTTTTTAAATGTTTACCACATCCCTTGTGAATGTCGCACCCATTGTCGAGGGCTGTTCTGCATAGGCAGAACTGAGTATTATCATCAATCTGTCGTTTCCCGCTGATGCAGGGTAAAGGTCTCGGAACTATTCCTCACCTTTGCGGTGTTAGCTTGTTTGTTCTTTTCTGTTCGGCTTTTAACTCGTTATTAGGGTTATACTTATATTGAAAATCTCTTATTCTGTTGGTGTGAAATTTCCTGCGATGTTGCTTCTTTGGTTCGCCTCTATCTCCACCTGTGGAAATTCCACCGTCTTGCTTGCCTCTCCATTGGTCAAGGTCAGTTCGGCAGAAATATTTGTGGCTGTGGTCGGCGCAAACACATAGCCCATAGCGAGATAGTTATATTCTGTGCCGTCAGCCGAGAATGTCTCGGATGTGGTTTCGCTGAAATTCCAAGTAAATTCGGCAGCTCCATTTACGGTATTTGTGAATGGGTGGAATATATTGGGAGCACCATTTGCAGTAAATGTGGCTTGCATCGGTGTCCCTGTAGTACCTACATTGATTTGAGCCAACGGGCGTATAAGTTCAACGGGGTAACTACGTTCTCCCGTAATGGTAATATCTTCCTTTGTGGCGAAGAAAGCGTCTGCGGCTTCCGCTTGGGCAAATGTTATCGTATTAGGCAAGGTATTCATTTCGATGGCGGTCAGATCATCTATGTTGTAGATGTTCTGATTGCCATCATACGCCCAAAAGACAAAACTATATGTCTGCTCCTGTGCCAATGTAAGCTGCACATCTACCGAAGTGCCATTTATCGGGAACGATTGGCGGTCTATTTCATAGTAGTTCCAACTGCCACCGCTGTTGGTATGCACATCGGCAACTCCCTTTTTGAATATGCCGACCACAAGGGTATTCACCTGTTCCGCCTTGCCGAATGAACGGGTACGGATGTCCGTTGGTAGCGTAGCAGTGAAACTCACCTGAACATCGCCTACATCGTGCAAATCATCCGAACAGGATTGTATGCCAGCCATAGTAAGGGCAAGCATCGCCAATATCTGTATGTTATGTAGTAGATTCTTCATTATGTCTATCTGTTAGGGGAAAATAAGGTTATGGTCTCCGTCAAAGTCGGGATTGATGGTAACACCTCCCGAAGCCTCCGACATCAGGAACATACCTGTCATTATGGTATGATGGCTACGCTTCAACGGAACTTCTATCGGCTCGGTCAAGGAGAGTTGTGTACCCTCATTGTCATAGATACCTATCTGCACGGTTACAGCCGATTTCTTGCCGTTCACAAACACATAGTCAAATCCCATTGTAGCCTCCGATTCAGAGAGCCTTCTCAATGTGGATTCAAACATCACTCCCGTAGAGGAGTCCACAGGCTTGTCGGTATTCATACTGTAAGCATCGGGCATAAATCCCACATAGTAGAACACCACCTTGTAGTCCTCGATGTTTACAGCTCTTGTCGGGGTATCATCATTTGATGCGGCCTTGTTTCCGTTGGCTTTTGAGGCGACACGGACAGATTCCTTGTCTATAAACTCCACCACATCGTTTGTTACGAACTCAAATTTGGCAAGAGGACGTTGCATCGCTATATTCAATGTGTCGGGCAGATGCTCCATAATATCCGCTACGAGGGAAATGTTGTTTGAACCTCTGAAAGCGTCACGATAGTCATTGTTACACTTATGGTCGCCTTGCAGTCTGATTTCCGCAAAGTTGTCGGTATTGTGGAAATGGCTGTCACCGCTTGTCTGGATCAAGTCTGACCATACCATCACATTGTAGTTGCCGGGCAAGAGGTCAAGCGTCACTTCGTGGTCGTAGCCCTCTGATATATCTTTCGTGAATACGAACTCCTGTGTATAATCCGATGTGGTACGCATTTTCTCCGACACGGGATAGGTGCGGACAATGTAACGTATCTTGCCATAATCACGATGATTGTCGTATATCACGCCATATCCCTGCTCAATGACCTCTGCACCATCATAGAGGTGTTCCCATTCGGTCATATCCGTTTCATAGTTCAGGCAAAGATGCATTTTTACAAACTCCGGTGTTTCAGGCCATTCGTGAACATCACAAGCCGAAAGAAGCAATATCGGCAAGCATATAATAAGGTATAGAATCTTTCTCATCGCTTGCCTCCTTTCTTCTTTAAGTCAAACGAATAGGAGAACGATACCGCTGCTTGGTCGATACCCCAGTAAGTCTTCTTGATGCTCTCTATCATCAGACCGTCTTTTGTGCGTGGGGTATTGTGGAATTTGTCGTAGTGATTTGAATATACACCTGCTCCGAGAGAAAACTCCACCCTCCAACGGTTGTTCTTGCTGATGGGCAGACGATAACCGATGCTCACACCGCCACCGATGGCAGGTGTCTCACGGTTATGGTCTTGGTAGCGGTAATCTCCATCAAAAGCAAAATTGTAGCATGCCAAGCCGAAGTGTGCTCCTGCGAAGAATCCGTCATTCTCTTCCGACAGCCAATAACGGAACTCAGGCTGTACGGCGAAGGTGCGGAACTTGATGGTTGATTTGAAGTAGTCCCAAGCAGAATAATAGACAGGAAGCGTAAACGACCAATGTTTTGCCAAATCTACTTCTGCGGCAACATTGGCGATAGCCATCCCCAAGCCTATGGCATTGGTTTTCAAATGGAGTTTGCGGCTCCATTCCTCCACTTCGGGAATACCCGTTTCTATAATAGCCGTTGTGTCGGGCACAATTTCAACGGCTTCAACTATAGGCTCTACTTTAATGGTATCAGGTACGATTATAGGCACTTGTACGGGTGGCAACTCTTTCTTGTAGGTTACGAATACCGCACAAGCATTTCTCATCTGCTCGAAGAAGAGTTTGTTCATCTGCTGCCATACCTTACCACCGTCCAATGCTCTCAATTTTACGACACGGTTGTCGATATGCGTATTCGGGTGATGATAGGCCACCAATCGGGCTTCTTCCTCCAAGATGGCAATTACTTCATCCTTGCGGATAAGTCCCGAATCCTCAATCTGCGATTTGAGATAATCCCACGGAATATAG
>JAZQVQ010000287.1:0-4541 GCA_045631825.1 Eubacteriales bacterium
AAGACAATGACGGTTCAAGATTATTCATGGACAGTACATTGACATAAAAGGAGCATACATAAATGAAAGGTATGATTATGGAAATCATTTCCGGTATCGGTATTCTGATTGCGATTTTCCTTTTCCTATCTAATGCAGATGAATCAGTATCAATCATTAGACAGTTAGGAAGCACAAGCACCGGAATGATTAAGACATTACAGGGAAGATAAAAGGGGTGCTTTTCTATGATGGAAAACACATACAGACCACAGCAGAACAAGCATGCTTTTAAAAGATTTTCAGTAAGGCAATTTATTCCGTCAAAATCTTTAAATATTGGAACTGATGAAAATTTAACAAGTCAGCCAGTAAAAGTATTTAAAGATGCACATGCAAACATGCTCAAAGTTGCACAGGTTGATAACCTAAAGCGACCAGTTGAGAATGTTGGTGTTGTCGGTGATGGTGTTGTTGTCTCTGATAATGATTTTATCAGCGGTGACATGTTCTTAGGCTCGGCAATTGAGGTGTTCTAACATGGCAGAAATTATGGAATTTTTAGAGAATCCCGGTGGCGAGTCAAAGGGTAAAAAGAAAAAGAAATTAAATAAAAAGCAGATATTTTATATTGCTTGCGGTGTAGTTGCGGTTGTTGCTCTCTTCGTATGGTGGCGAAATCGCAACAAATCATCCGGCACAGTTGAATATGTTGCAAGTGGATATGGTGGTTACCCGGTAGTACCGGAAAGCGAAAGCAGTGATATTAATGATATCATGGCATCATATGAGGAAAGTTTAGTTGATACAGAAAACTTCTACAATTCTCTCTTAACGGAACAGGAGCAGAAATATAATCAACTTTACGAAAGCACAGAAAGTAGATTCGGTGATTTATATAATCAGCATGAATCTTTTGTAACTGATGCAAATAATACTATTAACACATTACAGAGCAATTTATCATATGCCGAAATTGTATCACAGATGCGTTATAACTCAGATGCTTACTATTATACAAGCGGTGCTGACAGACAGGCACTTGTTGAACAGAATGAAGCATTAGGTGCAAGTATTGGAGCAACAAAGAACGAAGCCGGACAATGGTTTGCAGAAGATGGCACAAGATTATTTGTAAATGCACATGAAGCATCTGCACAGAATCTTTCAACATCAACAAGAACTGTTGACGATAACACAGATTATTCACAAGTGATTAAAAATCTGACTTCACAGGGTAAAGCCGGCAACAGTCAAGAAGTTGTACAGGCAACCATCAACAGGGCAACAAAGATAACAAATAATAATATGACTCAGTATGCAACGACTTACGATAAGAATGTTGATTATCAAGCGGCTATTAATGAAGCTAAAGCAAGCGGTGCGAGTCAGTCTGTTATTGATACTCTGACAGCTCAGAGAAATGCCAAGATTAAGGGCGAAAACCTTAATGCAGATGGTAGTAAAAAGTAGGTGAGTAAATGGGATATAGTCAAGAAGTTATTGATTTAGCTTTAAAGGTACAAGAAAAATATAACGTGCCGGCATCCGTTACTTTAGGTGCTTATGCTTATGAATCCGGATGGGGCAAAAGCTCACTTGCGAAAAAGAACCATAATTATTTTGGTATAACTGGCAAGGGTACAGCCGGCAGTACATACGGTACAACACATACATGGGCGAAGTATAACAACATGGAAGAAAGTTTTGATGCTTTTGGAAAACTGTTATCATCAAATAAATATAGCAAACTGACTCAAAATGCAAATTCAACGTATGAATATGTCCATGCTTATGCAGATACCTATGCCCCGCCATCTGATGGAAATGTCAGTTATGCCGACAACCTTTTAAAAATCATTTCAGACTATAATCTTACTCAATACGATACTGTTAAATTTGCTGAATCTTCCCCGGTTACACCATTAGCCGGGGAAAGTTCAGATAATGAACAAAGTTGGTTCAGTAAAAAAGTGAGTAAATTTGCGGATGATTTAATACCAAAATTAGCACTTGCAATCACACTTATTGTAATAGTTATAATGGGTGGATATGCAATGTATAAAACATTCATGTAAAAGAGGTACTTACATGGGAATCAAATTTTTTACAGATGGTCGTTTGACATCGGGAATCAAAGAACGATGGGGCAAAATGCATAACGGTCTTGATTATGCTGTACCCATTGGAACAGATATTCAGAGTGTGACCGGGGGAACAGTTGTTTATACAGGTAATGACCCGAACGGGTACGGAAATTACATTAAAGTTAGGGATACGTTAGGCAATACGCATATCTATGGTCATTTATCAAAGATACAGACAGCACCGGGGGAAACGGTTGAAGCCGGGGAAGTAATTGGTTTATCCGGCAACACCGGAAAAAGTACCGGTCCACATGTACACTATGAAGTGAGAGACACTAACAACAATGTATTAAATGGACTTTCATTTTTACAGGGTGCAAGGGATGTGCAGTTAAAGGAATCAAACAGCAATGTTAATACAACATTTTTAAATAGTGATTCTGAATCAGAAGAGTTAAACGGATTTGGTAAAAAGCTCACTCTGTTTGCTTTTCTTCTCTTACTGGTTATCGGTTGCATTTTCTTTATCTTTAAGACTTTTGATGTAAGTGTTGTTGAAACCGGGGTAAATCTTGTTACAAAGGGAGCAACAAAGAAAATGAAAAAAGCAACAAAGGGTGTTTCAAAGGTTGCAGAAGAAGTAGAAGTAACTGATATATTAAAATAATGAGGTGACAACATGCAGTATACACATAAGCGAAGATATAAATTAGCCGGTAAATCTGTAAGCACAATCAATTTTAGCGGTGCATCGGCTAATTATTTTAGAATTGTAAACGGTTCACCTTGTGAACTTTATGCCGGTACTGTGCAAACACCGACCGCAGTGTTATATGATTTTAGAATCCCGGCACACTCTGCAAAGATGTATTGTGAGCAGAGACCATACAAATCAATTCAAATTTTTAATAACTCAACAGACGAAGCAGAAATCTTACTGTTTGCTTTCAATGCTCCATTTGAAGCATCTGCACTTGCAATTGCTGACTTTATGGAAGGTGAGGGTGAGAAGAAAACTTTTAACGTTGAAATCGGGGGTTTTACTCAGTCATTACCAACAGGAAAAAACAACATCGGTTCAGTAAGTATTGAAGCATCACACCTTGAAGAAATTACAAGATATAATTATTGCTTACAGGACATTTACACAAGACTTGCAAAAGATGCTCAGAAATTCAATAACTTTTATGAAACCACAGCGACAGCAACCGGACAGACTTACACAGCCGGAAACGGTTTCCAGTACTGTGAAATTGCCTTTTGTTCAAATGATGGTGAATCAGATATTGCATTAATGACGATTGATTCAGACGGTACAGAAAAGAGCATCACACTTAAAGCGGGCGAAGTAATGAACCACATTCCATGTTGTTGCAAGTCAATTAAGATTACCGGTGACTGTGCATATAGACTTTGTATTATTGAGTTAGGAGACTAAAAATGGGATTAATTAAACCAGTAAAGAAAAGTGGTGGCGGTGCATTCCCTAACGGTACAAAGTGGGAATTTACTAACATACCTACACAGGCAATGTATGGTGTATCTTATGCTAACGGGCTATATTTTGCGGGGTCATACGATGATAAAGGTCTTTATTACTCAACAGATGGTATTACATGGAGTCAGACAAGCATAACTAATAAATCTATTGCAATGGTTTTATATGCTAACGGTATCTATGTTGCCGGTGCGTGTTTTGGTGGATTGCTCTATTCTGAAGATGGTATAAATTGGACACAGAGTAATGTGACAAATAGTACGTGGAGCAATCTATTCTATGATAATGGTAAATTTTTAGCTTTTTATACTGGAAGTTTAAGACATTCAACAGACGGAAAAACATGGTCTGATGAAGTTAGTATAAAAGCCTTTAATGAAATTAAATACCTTAACGGTAAATTTATAATGGCTTCTACATTTGGTATATTTTACTCTAATGACGGTATAAATTGGAGTAGTACAAATGTTACTAAAAGTGTATATAGTCTTCATTATGCTGACGGTTTATATCTTGCAACAGGACAAGCCATATGGTTATCCTATGACGGCATAACATGGGAAGAAACAAATCCTATTGAACGTGGTTACTCTTATATAAAACCAGTTTATAAAGCACAAAATAAATGGATTGTTGCAATAAATGAAAAAGGTGTTTTCTATTCATATGACGGTAGAACTTGGAATCAATGCACTTTCTCAGATGGAAATAATACAACAGCTTTTGCCAATATACTTTATGCTTGCGGTGTATGGGTTGCTACTGGTAATGGTCGCATATATTATTCGTTAGATGGTATAACATGGCACTATGTTAGCGATGCATATGGTCGACAAATAAAACATTTAAACGGTATATGGTATATTGCGGACAGCTATGATGGATTGCTTTATTCACCTACTTGGAGACCGTAAAGGAGTAACAACATGAGAACTATTAAAACAACAGAAGAATGGAAGCAGAAAAATAAAAAAAGT
>JAZQVQ010000288.1:0-2378 GCA_045631825.1 Eubacteriales bacterium
ATATAAGGCTGTGACAAAACCGCTCATATGTATAGTCTTTTTTTGAGTGTCAACATCAACAAGCTCAAGCCCCTGCCCCTCAACTGACATAATATTATCGCATACAACCATTATGATTGCAAATTCATCAAACGACTCAACGCTGTCGACGCCTGTAACAACTAAAGATTTACCTCTTGAAGTCATTGTTACAGAATGATTATTATATTCAATGATTTCTTCTGACATATATACACCATCTTTCACAGTATTTAATAAATACTATGAAAAAAGCTCGATATATATTCGTTTTAAATTTATTCCACAACCTCGTACAAAGTTGATGCTTCACTTTTTGCCGTAAAATCCTTTATGTCGAGAACCTTGACCTTTAATGATTTTTCACCAAAAAATATTTCCACAATATCTCCAAATTTTACTTCATAAGAAGCTTTTACAGCCTTTCCGTTAACAAACACTCTTGACGAATCACAAGCATCGTTTGCAACGCTTCGTCTCTTTATAAGACGTGAGACCTTTAAATACTTATCAATTCTCATACAAATCTCCTTTAGACAAGATTAAAGACTGCCCGGTCAATTTCATTTTGCTGCTTATAAAAACATCAAAAGTCTATTTAACCAAACAGTCTTATAAATTATCCTTTTAAGACACCTTAAAAGAATTAACCCTTGTACTTAGCAACGGTTTCTTTGAGAGCCTTAGCAGCAGAGAAAGTAGGACGCCATGTTGCAGGAACCTTAATCTTCTCACCTGTTCTGGGGTTCTTGGATTCTTTAGCATCACGGAACTTAGGTGCAAATGTACCAAAACCTACGAGCTGAATTTTTTCGCCTTTTGCAAGTGCATCTGTTAATGAAGCAAATACTGCATTAACTGCGTTTCCGGACTGCTCCTTTGTAAGACCTGTTTTTTCTGCAACCTTTGCTGTCAATTCTGTCTTGTTCATTTTCTATACTCCTTAATATTAAAAATTTGGACATTTATAGTATACTATTTTCCTTAAAAAAAAGCAACATTAATTTTCGAAAAATACCTACAAAACACTGTAATTTAACAAATTATTTACATTTTTAGAAAAAAACTAATAATATTGTACAGAAAGTGCCCCCAAAACAGTCAAACATCTGTAGATTTTTCATATTTAAACTGCTCAACAAAGGCATTATTCTTTTTATATAATACTTCTTCTGCTTCAAGACCGAGAGTTCTTGCAATTCCAGCCGACGCAAACAAGAGTTCAGCTACAAGTTGTTCTCCCGGAGCATCCGATTCTTTTAGAGTTTCAAGTGTATCTTTCAACTGTGAGATATAATAATCCGTACTTTTCTGTTCCTGCAAGGAAGTTTTTTCGGCTTTTGACTGAATTTTGCTTGCCCTCATAAGTGACGGAAGTGACTTTGAAACGCTGTCAAGTTGCTCATACGGCGATTTTCTTTGCTTTTCCTTATTCTTGATTTTTTCCCAGTTTGAAAGTACCTGTTCTGAATTATCAACACACACTTCTCCAAAAACATGAGGATGTCTCAAAACCATTTTTTTGCATATTCCGTTTATAATATCATCAATATCAAAAACATTACCCTCAGACTTTATCTGTGCATGAAAAATAACTTGAAACAAAACGTCCCCAAGCTCCTCACACATAAGGACATCATCGTCATTATCAAGCCCTTCGATAAATTCGTATCCCTCATCAATAATTGCATTTCTTACAGATTTGTTGGTTTGTTCTCTGTCCCAGGGACAACCATGTTCACTACGTAAAATCTTAACTAAATTTAAAAGATCCTGAAAATTAAAATTTTCCTTTAATGATAATTCCTTAATTAATTCCAGCTCCGTCATTATTTCACTTCTTTTCTATTAAATTATATTTGTCAAGGACTGCACAAAGTTTATCGCCTTTTGGCATCATAAGTACATCCTGTCTGTTGATACCCTTGCTGATAATAATTACTGTAACATAAACAGTGCCTGCAAAAAGTATTGAAACAAGGGTACCAAGACCGCTGGTGATGTGCAATACTTTAAAGAAAACACTGTAGGAAATCACAGCTGTTATGCCGCAACAAACGCCTGCAATCAAAGGTTTAAGAAATACCTTGTCCGCTCTCAGTCGGTATTTTGTGATTCTCAGTGTGAAAAACAAATTTACCGACATTATTGTAAAATAACAAAGCATGGTTCCAAGAGCAGAACCGACAATACCAAGACTGGGAATTCCCGACAACCACCACGTTACTATAATTTTTACACCAATACCAAGACTTGTAGACCATAATGTCAGTCTCTCTTTGCCCCATGCCTGTAAAATGGCATTGGTTATGGAAATCATACCTAGAAACAGTATTGAAAAAGAAACAACAGAAAGTGCA
>JAZQVQ010000289.1:0-2489 GCA_045631825.1 Eubacteriales bacterium
AGTGTTATAGCATCCATACCCTTATAGACTGCGTATCTCATCATAATCGTCGCAATCTGTTCACGGGTAATATAGTCATTCGGGGCAAATTCATTCTCTGTTACACCATTTACAATACCATTCTGCTTTGCCCAAGATACAGCATTTGCATAATAAGCACCCATATAAATATCAGAGAAAGGAATACTGCGGTTTGTGGCAGGTTCACCTTCTGCACGATAAAGAACTGTAACAAGCATCGCTCTTGTTAAGTTTTCGTTTGGTGCAAAGGTGGTATCTGTTACACCTTTCATAAGACCGTTTTCGAAAACAAATTTTATATTATTGTAGAACCAATCATTTTCCTTTACATCTGTAAACGGATTTTTCCATTCGGCAGTTACGATTTCGTCATCGTGCTTTTCCCATTTTGCATAAAGTGTAAAGTTCTTTGTTACCTTACTTTCAAAATCATAAGCATCTGTCATTTCTTTATCGATAAACCACCCGATAAACCTATAACCTTCCCATGTAGGAGCTTGTGGCTCAGCAAGTTTTGAGTTTCTTGTAACGGTTTTGTTTGTGATTACACTTCCGCCGTTTGTATCAAACTTAACGGTATAGCGAGTTACTCCACCGCCGGAACTCGAGTGAATTTTAGTCCACTTTGCAAAAAGCGCAAGGTCATCGTTCAAAGTAACATTAGCACCATCTTCGTACACTACATCACCGTCAGAATCTGTTGCCCAACCTGCAAATTTGTAGCCACTTCTGGTGAATGTATTTTTGTTAAGTGCAGTTTCAACGCCTTCAGGAATCTTCTGAACATCCATTGTTCCCGTGCCTTCACCTGCATTAAATGTTACTTCTCTTGAAGAATAGTATTGAACTGTATTGCTTTGAAGATAAGTTACATCTTCTATTCCCAAATCAACAACAAGTCTGTATAGTTTGCCGTTTTCTGCACCTGTAAGGAAGTTTTCGGTTGCATCTGCAACTGCACTTCCAAGAGTGTATGTGTCGAAAGACATTGTTACTTCAGGCATATCTGAAATACTTCTCTCTGCAGAGGCTATAACAAAGTACAGTGTATTTTCATCCACGCTCCATGTATTTTCACTCACAGATACAAGCGGTTCTTCGGTCGGAGTAAACTCTACAGGATCACACTCAAACAAATTATACTCTACCCCTGACGAATCGCCCGTCGGTGTAATCTTAAATGTTCCTTCTTCCAGGAACGCGACAACCGCATATACGAAAGAGCCATTTTCTTCGTCAGAAATTCCGGGAACTGCTATGTAAGCATCCTCAGATGCATTAAGTTCATTCAGGAAGAAGTAAATTTGTTCCTGGTCCACCGTAATATCTTCCGGGAATGAGTATATAACTTCAATCGCCTCATACCATTGATATGTTTCACCACAATTTTCGTTCAGGCTGACCGTGTAACCGTTTTCAAACGACGGTTGCTCGGTAATCGTATAACCAAGGTCAAGATAACCATATTCGTCAACATACATAGGATATTGCGTGTTATTTTCAAAATATCCCGTGTAATCTGTAATAGATTCAACATCACCTGAAGGAGCTGCAACTGTGCCATAGCAATCAACATTCAAGTTAATGAATGCACCGTCTTTAAGCGGACCGTTCACGTAAGGAATACCATCAATATTTCCGGATTCTTGACTGGTTGCTGTGTTGTCTTTTATGACAGGTGTACCCGAAATATACATATTTCCGTTGCCATATCCGCCAAACATTCCATCGCATTTGATACCACTGCCGAACTTTGCAGTATTATTGACAACCGAACCCCCCAGCATATAAAACTCATCATCAACAACCACACCGCCGCCAACATAAGCACTGTAATTGTGTGCAACAATGCCGTCGTGCATATAGAATGTTCCATCTTCTACATCAACGCCACCGCCGCCGGAGTAGGAAGCATTTGCAGCATTTCCAATAATGGAACCGCCGTACATATTGAAGCTACCCTCGTCTATAAAAATACCGCCGCCATACACGCCCGTGTTACCTGCAATGGTACCACCGTACAATGAAAGATTTCCTGAAGAAAAAATCCCGCCGCCATTATTATTGAGGTTAGCATGTGTTTTTCCTGTGCCACCTGTTATAACGCCGCCTATAAGGTTTAAGCTTTCAGCACCGCCAGGAGCATCGCCTGACCTCCACAAATGTGTTACATCATCAATATATCCGTTATGAACAGTGTTTTTGCAATCATCAATATTAAGTGTAGCATTTTCTTCTACATAAATAACGCTTGAATTTTCTGTTCCTTCGTAGGAAAGAATGTTCCCGTTGAGGCATAGATTAAGCGTATTACCGCTTTCAACGGTAAGGGTATCAGGTAGTGCTACATCACCTGTAAGATAAATATATGCTTCGTTATTTTCATAAACAATGCCACTTGTTCCGTCCCACGGAGCATCACCGCCGGTTGTGTGAGAATGTACTTTTGTGTTAACCTCATCAAGTGT
>JAZQVQ010000290.1:0-6039 GCA_045631825.1 Eubacteriales bacterium
ATAAGATGTACACTTGCAGAGGTTATATGGGCAAATATATCCGTACATGACATTGCGTTTAACAAAGGTTACTTCGCAGTTGATATCCGCTTTTTCTTCAGAATTTGCTTTGAAGCATGCGTAGGCGGAAGAGCAAGAGAATTTTGCGGAATTGCAGTTTATGATAAACAGACTATAATGTTTGGCAGCGAGGGAAATGTAAAACTCTTCTGTTCAAGCTGCACCGGAAATGACATTTGCGGAGAATTGCCGATGCCTTCCACAACAAATGCAGTTACAAATAACCCCAAGGTAGTACTTGAGGTTGCAACACCAATCTGCTTGAACGTCAAGATTGCAGACAGACAGTATAACTATGGTTGCTGCTGTTGTAGTGCAGACCAGATACCCGATAATATCTGGAATTCTTGTTGTACAGCCGTAAGCCCCGATGATTACGGAATGAAGAATCTTTATGTAACACTCGGTTTGTTTACACTTACAAGAATGGAAAGACCTGTTTCACTTCTCATAGACAGTGCACAGTACTGTGTGCCCGAACGTGAAAGTGCAGTACTTTCTGATTCCACAACAGACCCCTGCACAATATTCAATAATATGAGTTTCCCGACATGCGATTTCTTCCCGCCGAGCTTTGGAGCGGTGTGCTCAGGAATAGCTTGCGGTGAGCAGTGTAATGAATGCCCGAGTCAGTCTATGGTACAAGGCACAACAACAGAGAATAACTCAAATCGCTGCTCCTGCAGAAGAACAAATACAAATAACTAAAAACACATTTTTTAAAACTCAAAAGTAATTTTGATTTATTCCCCGTAAGATTTGACTCTTGTCGGGGAATAATTTTTTAAGCAGTAAAAAATACATAAAAAATTGACTGGTTGATAGTTTTGTGATATACTTATAAAAACAGTTTTTCCGCAGTTAAGGAGTTCTTATGGATTATTTTAAACTAAGGTCTGATTTTTCGCCGATGGGTGATCAGCCCGAAGCTATAGAAAAACTTGCAAAAGGCGTTATAGACGGATGTAAAGAGCAGGTGCTTCTTGGGGTTACAGGTTCAGGTAAAACCTTTACAATGGCGAATATAATAGAGAAAGTCAATAGACCTACACTTGTACTTGCACATAATAAAACTCTTGCCGCACAGCTTTGCTCGGAATTTAAAGAGTTTTTTCCCGATAATGCAGTTGAATTTTTTGTTTCATATTATGACTATTATCAACCTGAGGCTTATTTACCCGGAAAGGACGCATATATAGAAAAGGACAGCTCTATAAATGACGATATAGATAAGATGCGTCATAGTGCAACAAGTGCACTTTTGGAAAGACGGGACGTAATAATAGTTGCGTCGGTCTCGTGTATATATACACTTGGTGACCCCGAGGAATATAAGAAAATGACAGTTTCGGCATCAAAGGGCAGACAAATATCAAGAGATAGATTTATAGCAGACCTTGTAAAGATTCAGTATGAACGAAACGATATGTCGCTTGAGCGAAATAAGTTTAGGGTAAGAGGAGATACTGTTGAGATTTTCCCGTCAACTTCGGATAAAAATATAATAAGGGTTGAGTTTTTCGGTGATGAAATAGACGAGGTATCCGAGGTTGATATTGTTACGGGACAAGTTCTGTTCAAACTTGCAAGGGCAGTTATATCACCTGCTACGCATTATGTAACGAGTGAAGAAAAACGTAAAGATGCAATAAATGATATACTCGAGGAAATGCAACAGCGAGTGGATTTTTTCAAAGCCGAGAATAAATTTATTGAAGCTCAGAGAATAGAAGAACGTACAAGATATGATATGGAAATGCTGTCGGAGCTTGGTTATTGTTCGGGTGTTGAAAACTATTCAAGAGTGCTTTCAAGACGCCCGAAAGGAAGCACACCTTATACACTTCTTGACTATTTTCCCGATGACTATTTGCTTTTTGTCGATGAATCCCATGTGACACTTCCTCAGGTAAGGGCAATGAGCTCTGGGGATAAGGCAAGAAAGAAGAACCTTATAGATTACGGCTTCAGACTACCGTCTGCATATGATAACAGACCGCTGACCTTTGATGAGTTTGCCGGCAGAGTAAATCAGGCAATATATGTAAGTGCAACACCGGCTATGTACGAAAAGGAAAGGGCAGTGCAGTTTGCAGAACAGGTGATACGCCCGACGGGACTTCTTGATCCTGAAATAGAAGTAAGACCTATAAAGGGGCAGATTGATGACCTTATAGGAGAGATAAACGCAAGAACCGAGAAAAAAGAAAGAGTGCTTGTAACAACACTTACAAAACGTATGGCAGAGGACCTTACAGAGTACCTTGAATCGCATCAGGTAAAATGCAGATATATGCATTTTGGCATAGATACAATAGAGAGAATGGAGCTTATAAGAGATTTAAGACTCGGAGTTTTTGACGTGCTTGTAGGTATAAATCTTTTAAGAGAGGGACTTGACTTGCCTGAGGTTTCGCTTGTTGCAATTCTCGATGCGGATAAGGAGGGTTTTCTCAGAAGTGAAACTTCTCTGATACAGACAATAGGACGTGCGGCGAGAAATGCGTCGGGTAAGGTGATTATGTATGCGGATACTGTCACCGATTCTATGAAAAAGGCAATAGATGAAACTGCAAGAAGACGTGAAAAACAGGATAAGTATAATAAGGAAAACGGAATAGTACCAAAGACAATTCAAAAGCAGATAAGAGATGTTCTTGATATATCCATAAAGGATGATGGCAAGCAGGGTAAAAAGACAAAGAAGCTGTCACCAAAGGAAACCGAAAAGCAGATTGCAATTCTCACCGAACAGATGAAAAAGGCGGCATCACTGCTTGACTTTGAGCTTGCTGCGGCACTGAGAGATAAGATTGCCTCAATGAAAATGTCTGGACAAAATAAAAAGTAAAAAATCTATTGAAAAGTTTAAGTGCTTGTGATAGAATTAGCTTATATTGAAAAAAGGAGCAAAGGATATGAATGATATAGTAAAATTAAATCCAACCGTTTGTGTTGTGAAAGACACATATCAGATTATGATTGTTACAGAGCAAGAGGCTCTGGTAAGTGTGCGTGTGGACGAAGATGTTTACTATAATCACAGTAATGGTATAAGAGTATCTTCCCCTGGAGTTCACAGAATTTCCGTTCCGGCAGATAAGCTTGATAAAGCACTTAAATATACAGTTGTGACACAGAAAATGATAGAAAGACTCCCGTATTTTCCCAAGGTTGAGCAGGCTGTTGAAACAACCTATAATTTCAGACCGATAGAAAAAACAAACGATATAAATATATATCATCTTTCAGATGTACATGGGCTTTTCAACCAAGCGGTTGATGATGTAAAATGTTGCGGTAAAGAGATTGATTTGCTTATAATGAACGGTGACATTTCAAGTACATCAAATACGTTTGATGATATAATACTGTGTTATAAAATAGCGTCTGAAGTCACAAAAGGGGAATATCCTTGCATTATATCAAGAGGAAACCACGATTTGAGAGGTCTTGAAGCCGAGAATCTTGCAAAATATATGCCGGGGGATAACGGTAAATCATATTATACTTTCAGGGTAGGTTGTATCTGGGGAATACTCGTTGATACAGGTGAAGATAAGGACGATAACCTCACTGTGTATAACGGAACAATCTGTTGCCACGAGTTTCGTCTTGAACAAGAAAAAATGATAGAAAATACGATAAAAAATGCACCGAACGAATATGCAAAGGATAACGTGAAATATAAGTTCATAATATCCCACGTACCTTTTACTTTTAAGAGAGAGGCTCCTTTTGATATAGAAAAACCACTGTATTCAAATTGGTCAAGGCTTATCAGGGAAAATATAAATCCCAATCTTATGCTTTGCGGACATACACACAAGGTTTGTATAAGCGAAAGCGGTAGCGAGTATGATGAACTCGGTCAGCCGTGTACAATTCTTGTGGGCTCGGATGTAAAAGCCGATAGCGACGGAAAAACCAGACTTGCAGGAGCGTTGATTAATCTTAAAGACGATAAGGCTAGAATTGTACTTAATTCGGGAAATGAAACTGTATTTGAAGGAATAGTTGATTTGTAAAATGAAAATCAATTTTGCGTTTTATAAAAACAGATAATTGATAAAGATAAATTGCGTAAAATAATAAAAATGTAATTACAGGAGGAAAACAAAATGAAAGCAAGAATTCCAAAGGGTATGGGAGCAGGCCCTCAGAATATGCAGTCCATGATAAGACAGGCACAGAAAATGCAGGAGGATATGCAGAATCTCCAGAGCGAGCTTGATGAAAAGATTTATGATATAAGTGCAGGCGGCGGAGCGGTTAAGGTTCAGATAAAGGGAACACGTGAAATTCTGGGTATTGAACTTGATCCGGATATAGTTGATGCTGATGATATCGAAACTCTGCAGGACCTTCTGATTGCGGCTGTAAATGAGGCAATAAAGACAGTTGATTCAAATAATGCCGAGGCTATGAATAAGGTCACACAGGGGTTGAATATGCCGGGACTGTTTTGATTCTCTGAAAGTATAAGTATAAACAAACGAAAGGAATTTCAGGACAATGAAGGTTGAACTTCTCGAACATACACCAAATCCGGAGAGGGTAATAGCAGCGGCGGCAAAGCTCTGCTATTCTGCGGTGGGTGTTGATCAAATACTTGAAAAAATGTCGGCAGAAAGCTGCGAAAAATTTATAAATATGTTGATGAGCCTCGGACACGAAAGTCCCGTTGAGCACGTAAGCTTTACCTTCGCAGTTGAGGGGGTATCACGTTCACTTCTTGCTCAGCTGACAAGACATAGAATAGCTTCATATAGTGTCCAGAGCCAGAGATATGTTGATAAAGAGAATTTTGAGTATATTATACCGCCTGAAATAGAGGCAGTTCCGGAGGCAAAGAAAATATTTGTTGAGGCAATGGAGAACGATAGAGAGACCTATAAAAAACTCAGTGCGATTTTGGCAAAAAAGCATAAAGAGCAGTTTTTAAGCGAGGGTAAAGACGAAAAAACCGCACAGAAGGATGCTTGCAAAAAAGCTCAGGAGGACTCAAGATACGTTTTGTCAAATGCGTGCGACACAAAAATTGTTCTGACAATGAACGTAAGGTCGCTTTATAATTTCTTTTCGCTCAGATGTTGCACAAGAGCTCAGTGGGAAATAAGAGAGCTTGCAACAAAAATGCTTGCACTTGTTAAGAATGTTTCACCGATTTTGTTTGCAAACGCAGGTCCGTCGTGCGTAAAGGGAGCTTGCTCCGAGGGTGGTATGAGCTGCGGCAAGGCAAAACAAATGCGTGAAATGTTTAAAAATTTAAAGTAAAATTATCGAAGGGAAACCGTAACAGTGGGATTTCTTATTACAATAGAAGCACCTGATGCTTCAGGAAAAGCAACTCAGGCGAGAATGTTGCTTGAACATCTCGAAAAAGACGGATATAAAACAGCATCGTTTTCGTTCCCGAATTATGGAAGTGATGCTTGCAAGCCGGTAGAACTCTATCTTGGAGGGGCTCTTGGCAAGAATGCCGAGGATACCGGAGCGTATGCGGCATCAACTTTTTTTGCGGTTGACAGATATTTTTCATATAACACAAACTGGAAAAAGCTGTATGAAGAAAAAAATACCGTCATAGTACTGGATAGATATACAACATCTAATGCAGTGCATCAGATATGTAAGCTTGATAAGGATAAGTGGGAGGATTTTCTCTCGTGGCTGTATGACTTTGAGTTTGTAAAGCTGGGACTTCCCGTTCCCGATATAACATTGTCGCTTGATGTTGTGCCCGAAACCTCAAGAAAACTTATGGAAAAACGGGCAAAAGACGATAAAAATCACGTAACAGATATACATGAATCGGATATAGAATATCTTGAAAAGTGTTATAACGCATCACTTTTTACAGCTGAAAAATGGAACTGGGAAAGAATAACATGTTGCGATAAAGATAAAAATATGTTGTCAAGAGAACATATACATAACCTTATATATACAGCGGTGAAAGAAAAAATAAAAAAGAGG
>JAZQVQ010000291.1:0-8620 GCA_045631825.1 Eubacteriales bacterium
AGATCGGTAAGGTTTTGTTGGGGTATTTGGAGATGGGCGGTTTTGGAGTCAGGAGGGATTGGCTGGTGGGTTGTGGTGTTGGTGAGGTTGGAGTTTGGTCGTTGGTTTTGGGCTGGGTTTTGGGGCTGTTGGAGAGCTTTGATTTTGCAGTCAGTGTCAAAAAAGACTACCCATACAGGGTTGGAAAACACCCAACAAAAAAAACGGTTAAAACCACCCCCATCACTATGAAAAATAGACATTTTTCGCTGTTTTTTGGATATGTTATTATATGACTGTGCTTGAGAGAGCCAAACGAAAACAGAATAAAAAAAAGGTCTAAAGTCTAATCACTCTAACAGAGCCGTAAACTCTGGGACTATATTCTTTTCGTAAAATTAAATATCATTAGTCGGGATATGTTACAAAGGATAACTATATCATTACGATTGAACCCACGACTTAAAATAAAGGGGATATGCTATGCTTTAGGTAGCACTATTGCATAAGACAAGCTAGGACAAGGGGGAACTCTATGTTTACGCCCTTGCCTGTAATGCCCGTACAAAAGCCCACGACAAACAAGGTCTATCTATACCTTGGGGTATGTGCGTCAAAGCTGTCAGCGACTCGTATAGGGTGAATTCTGCCCTATTTCCGTCAATGTGCCGGGCGAGAGCAAAAACCCTACAATAGTAGCCCTTATTAGCTTTGGGTGAGGATGGACAGAGGTATGTGTAGGGGGTTTAGATAGTTGTGCCTAACAACTAAATTTATGATGAAAGTGAGGTTAAAATTTGATATATGCAATAGGTGTACCCTAAAGGGTATGCCTTTTTTTGATTGGTTTTCTAAAGGGTTTGCACCATTAAGCAAGCCCTATTCCAAGCCAAAAGGCTATAAATTGCACCTATGCGTGAAATAGGAGAAAAGAGGTAATATTATGAAAATTACAGCAAAAACACTTAGAAGAATGGTAATCGAAAACAGATGGACAGTAGGTCAGTTATCAGAAGCTCAGTTGGGCTCAAAAGATGACTACAATGCACTGCGTAAGCTCTACACAGATTGTCTTGAAGCCCTTACAGACTGGGCAGGTAAAGACTATGTTCACACAAGCAACAAGACTGATGTTGACAACGCTTTTGCCAAAGCTAAAGCTATCCTTGAAGTCTTTGCGACAGATGAAGACCGTATCATCATTGACAATGCAAGTCTTAGAACTTTGCGTGACTTTGCAGTAAAACCAAAGAGAATGTATAGCGAGAACTATAAAAAGGCTATGAAACTCTTGAAACTTGCAAATGCGACTGTTGATGCAAGACTTGAAGACCTTAAGACCCTTGAAATCGAAGTGCCTGAAGAAATTGAAGACTATGATGTATTCATTCAGTCTATCAAGGATAGTGGTATCGAAACAAAGGTTGGCAACCTTGATATGCTCGAAATGCTTGAAGCAGCTGTGAACACAGTTGAATT
The DNA here is from genome assembly GCA_045631825.1 of Eubacteriales bacterium. Classification (GTDB taxonomy): domain Bacteria; phylum Bacillota; class Clostridia; order Oscillospirales; family CAG-382; genus UMGS1387. Next base: position 1,459 of record JAZQVQ010000291.1, read on the forward strand.
GCGTGAACAGGCTGTGGAAGATGTGAAGTCTGCAGGCAACTGGACTTGGAAAAGACCATCACCAGTAAAGCCTAACGAGTTTGCAGAATTGGTAGAAAACTACATTGGCGACTGCCTTGAAGATGGCTTCAACCTTAAGTCATACAAGACTACAACTGCCGAAGATAAAGCACTTAACAAAAAGCTTAACGAAGAAATTAAAGCTATGGCTAATGCTTAATCTCAAACCGTACAAACTGATTAGGGCAGGGGATAACTCTGCCCTTTTGGCTCTCTGAATGGTTCGTGCCTTAAACGAGCCATATCCCATACGCAAAATGCGTAAAGTTTAACTCGAAAAGGGGAATAATTATGAAAACATTTTACTTATCATCAATGCCAGATTTCAGGAAACTTGCTGAAATGTGCAGTTCAATCGACAACACTTATCACTTGCAGGACGACCATATTGCCATTGTAAGTATGGAAACAGGTGAAATCCTTGCTATGCGACTTGACCACAATTTGTGGGAATTTTGCTACTACACCATTGAAAAGGGCGACAGATACTATGCACTTGAAAAGAAGTACAAGCGTGGCTTTATCACTTATGGACAGTTCTTGGAACTTGTCAAGGGATAATGCTCGATTTACATATAAAGCCTGACCTGAGTATGTCATAAAACTGCTCTATTATTATTTCCGTAAACGGAAGAAAAGGCAGGTAATATTATGACCAAATTTGAACAACGTGGAATTATATTCCAACAGACCAGTGTCACAAAAGAAGAGGCTCAAAGTAAGTTTGCCCACTCTTGTGATGTATGTTGCAGTCGTGGTTTATATATAGATTGCGACAAATGTGCAATCGCAGTGTGCCACAAATTAACCGTAGCAGTATTTGAAAGTGGAAAGGAATGATATTATGTTAGGAAATCTTTGTTATGTGTTGGTGTTCGGGGCGTTGATAATGCTTGTTTTAGCAATTAGCGAACCTATAGTAACATACATAAGAAAAAAATGCCCAATTTTGAAGAAAATAGAACTCGCATTGTTCGGGTTTGATATTGATGAGGAGAATGAAAATGAGTAAAAAATATATTCAATCCAAAATTAAATTGCTTCGCAACTTCTGTATTATCGGTAAAAATGACCCAAGAATACCAGTTGTGAAAAAGGTTCTTGCCGCAAAACAGAACGAAATCCAAGTCGAAAACTTCCTGCACGACATTCTTGCAGGTCGCAAAACACTTGACCAAGCTTTGCAGGGGGTGTCATTATGAGCAGACTTTGCCCCGAAACAGGCAATTCCATACATTGCACCGAAAATTGCAGGGATTGTGCGAAAGATTTGTATGCCGAGCTTCTCAAAAAAACTGGGAATGCCGAGCTTGTTACAGAAGAGGCTATTGTAAATGAGTTGGGCAGAAATGCCCTTGATATGCTCAAAATGTACAGTTTTATTGAGCATTGCCGAGTAGATGAATTAGGGCGTCATTGGTACGCTATTTAGGAGGGTTAAAAATGAACAGTGCAGCATTCAGAGATTATGATGATATGAAAAGAACAACTTGGGATGATTTAAAATGTGAATTTGATTCTATCAACCGAGATGTATCTACAATCAAAGAAATGGAAGTGTCCGATGAAGTAAAGGCACCTATATTGGCAGAACTTCAAAGGCAAATCAATGAAGTAAAAGAAAAAATGCACGTCTATATAGACTCATTATGAGAGGTAATGTTATGGATATATTTGAATTTCTCAAAGATAAAATCGGCTGTATGTATATATCAGATTTAAAGTTAAGTGCATACAAGGAAATGGCTATTGAGTTGCTCAAAACAATGAATCTTGATAGCAAACAAAAGACAGATGTCTGCAATTATTTTGGAATAGGAGTGATATAAATGAAAATAACAGTAGAATATAACGGAAAAACTTATGAATTCGACAGTGGTACAAAGACAAACATTTTTTACGCTGGCACACTGAATGGCATAGATGACCACAAACTTCTTGATTATGTTGAATTTGTGCATTGGCTTTATCTTAAAGACCAAAATCCGACACCGTTAGGTCACCTGTGCGACTATATTGCCGAGCATTGGGACGAAGTGCAGGAACTTGACAAGTGGACTATTCTTGAAGATTTTTATGATAGTTTAAACTAATAAAACTGCTTGTGCTATCGAGCATAAACGGGCATATTAAAATATCTGGAGGTAATATTATGGAAATGAACAAAACAAACACTAACAAGAGCGTGGTAGAACTTCGCAAGGAACTTGCTGCCAACAACACTACAGTAGAGAATGTCTATGTGGACGGTAAACTCTTCACAGCAATCGGATATGTGTCCGAAAGGGACAAAGATGCTTGTCTTAAAGCAATTCAGATAGCTGTGGATAGCAGTGATAATCTGTATGAGGCAATGCAGAAACTGATGATAAATGCAAAGCTGACAGACAACGAAATTGAACCTGATGAAGAAATCGACCTTCCTTATGGCAAAATATTTATCAGTTATGCCGACAAGGCAATTTATGATCAGAATGGCAAAGAAGTTGTAAACTGCAAAGAACTTGAGTGCGATTTGCCACCTGAAGCCTGCAAGACAATTCTTATGCAGAAACTTGAACTTGCAATGCAAGACGAAGAACTTGACCTTGATGGGTTCGAGTATGACGAATAATGCACTAACCGGGGCAGAGTTAAACGCTTTGCCCCACTGAAAGGAGATTAAGCAATGGAAGTTGAAGAAATTATCTGCGAAATTGATGAGCAGATTAATAACATTAAATACTTAAAAGAACACCCCGAAATTGCTAAGGATACGATAATGCGTGAAACACCAGAATATTGTCGTGGTGCCTTAGCAATGCTTAATTATCTTAAAACTTATATTGAAAGGAATTTATGATGAAAAACGATATTAAAACTCGTATAGATAGATTTATCAAGAAATACCCAGAGCCATATCAATTTCAAATTGTTTTGAGCTGGCAGAGAAAAGATGGGCTACATTCAAAAACATATTTTGAAGGCAACGATAGTGGTCACAGTAGAAGTCGATATGGGAATTATACTCAGTGTTTTTACACTAATACAGGTAGAGATTTTATTGCCCAACACTATCGTTATGATGAAAAACTTGGCTTGCTCGAACTTGCCTACGCTGTATTTGATTGTCACGTTCCTAAGCAAGGAGAAAATCGCAGATGGAAATATGGTTACAGATATTTTATTCCTAAGGATACAAGAGATTTGTATAATGTAGATGGTGAACAAAGGAATTATTATTATTCACGAGCTACATATGATGGTCGTGCTGGCACTTCAGTAGCATTTGCTCAACAATTTACTGCCATACCTCACGCTGCTGATATGTGGCACAATGAATTTCTAAAGTTTGCTGGAAATAATGTGCAAACAACCTCACCTTATTACACTCATATAACAAATAACGATTATCCTTGGCTATTGTCATTTTGGTTTGAATATGTGCCAAAAACAAGAACAACGGGTAAAGTGCAAAAACGCATTGACGAATTGGTAACAAAAGAACTTGAGCTTTCTGATGATGCAAGAATAACACTCGCCTCAAAGATGAACGTCGATAGATATAAGCAAAAATATGCTTGGTTCGATTTGGATAACAAAGTGTTTAGATGTTTTGTAGCATCGGTAGATGACATATTTGAGGACAAACGAGTGTATCTTGATGACAAAGGTAAAGTTGTTGCCGCAACAATTACTCCAGAAAATGAATGGGTTACGAATCGCTCTTTTACAAGTAATCAGTTTAATTTTGAGATTGTTAATATACAAGATGTCTTCAAACTTACTTATTTCGGCTATCTTAAAAACCTTGCATCACAAAACGCTACTGTGTATCGTATAGTGTCAGCAATAAAACATCCCGAAGTAGAACAGTTTACAAATATGGGATTGTTAAATATTGCAAATAAATTGTATCGTACAGACCATTTCAACGTAACCGTAAAAGATATGTTTGGAGAACCAAACAAAAAGAAAAATGTGCTTGCAAAATATAATATAAATAAAAAGCAGGCAGAATATATAGATGCTCGATTCGGCAATCCAGACGAAATTCATTACTATAGATTCGAATCAAATAATGTAATTGCGAGCATCAAAGAATTTTTTAACCTTGATAATGTGGCAAGTTTAGACTATGACACATTTGTTAAATATTGCAAATTTGTTGGCGATTTAGATTGGAGTAGCAGACGAACTCTGAGAGATATACCAGCAGATGTGCGGCAGAAAGTTACAAATAAACTATGTAATATGTATGATAAGCACGATAATGTGCTGACATTATTCTCTGATACGGTGAGAACATATAATGGTATTACACGAGACAACAGACCGAATACCGATGTTTATGCCATCAAATCCTATGAAGAACTCGTACGACTCCACGATACTTGCATTGAACTCAAACGACTCCAGGATGAAGAACGCCGCAGACTTTATAATATGGCAGAGGCTGAACGTCACGCCGTCCTTGAAAAGAAGATGGCGAAACTCGATGAAGAACGCAGAAAATTTAACTACTCTGACGCCGATTTTACAATCCGTTTGCCGGAAAAATTAAGTGAAATCGTTAATGAGGGTAGTTCATTGCGACATTGTGTTGGTGGATATACTCAAAATCACGCAGAAGGGCATACAACAATTATGTTCTTGCGTCGAAATGATGACCCAACAACTTCATTCTATACAATTGAGATCAGAAATGATAACAGTATACAACAGATACATGGTTTCGGTAATAAGTGGCTCGGAAACAATCCTGAAGCTATTCCAACCGTAATGCGTTGGCTTGCCGCTAATAATCTCCGTTGTAGTGATGAAATTTTACTTAGCACCGCAAAGGGCTATTGCTCTGGCAGTGCACCATTAGTAGAAAAACCAATTATATAAAATGAAAGATGAGGTAATTAATATGAGAGGAAAATTAGTTTATTGTCAGGAAACATTTCAGGTATTCCCGAGTGCAAAGGTTGCATCAGAACACCACAAAATTGGATATGCCCTTTTAACAAAGCATCTTGAGGGTGCCGTTAAATCAGCTAAAGGAAAGCATTTCATTTACATTGAAAACACTGCCGACTTGTCTGATTTCTTTGCGTCAAAAAGACAGGAAGTCGCTAAGCGTAGACAAGCAGAAGAACGACTCAATAAACTTCTTGAAGCTGAACAGTCAATAAGAGAACAGCAGGCGGCAATTGCAAAACAGATTGCGGAAGCTCGTAAGATGATGAGGGGGATGTAACAAATGATTGCAAAGGGTTCAAGAGTTAGATATATCAGAACAGACCCAGAATATAATCAATATAGTTACTACCCACCAATTGGTACATTGGGAACTGTTAAAAAGGTAAATGATAAAGATTATTTAATTAAATGGGATAAAGGAACTGATGGGAACGGAGAGTGGTTTTGTGAACATGAAGCTGTAGAGGAGGTATTTAATGTGTTTAATATAAACAATTACAAAGGCACATATGTTATGCACTGTAAGACTAAGGAAGAAGCACAAGACTTTATAAGTAAGCACCTTCCATCAATGTGGCACGAAGGTAGTTGTTGCTGGAATAGTTATAAATCCGATACGGTATACTTCTTTAACAAGGGAAGATATCAAAACGTACTATATGCTAAAGAAAAAGGGTATACAATATTAGAATGGAGTGATTTTATGAACGGAGAATTTACAAAGGCAGATTTGAAAACTGGTGATGTAGTTAAGTTTCGATGTGGAAATGTTGGTATTGTAATTGGTGTACCAAATATAATTGTTACAAAAACTGGTTGGCACGATTTAAGTGACACCAATAGCGACTTAACAAGTATATATGGATGTGAGGATTATGATATTGTTGAAGTAAGACGCCCTAAAGAAAAAGGTGACCATCAGTTTGATGCTATTAAAAATAAATGGGGCACCCTCGTCTATGAACGAAAAGAAGTCGAGGAAATGACACTCACCGAAGTATGCAGGCTCTTAGGTAAAGAAATTAAAATTGTAAAGTAAGGAGAAATAGCCGTGTGGAATAAATTTATTAATGGCGAACTTTATGTTGATTTAAATTCAAAAGAAGAAATCGATGATTTTTTAAATCAATGTGCAGACAGAGGACTTTATTGGGCAAGTGGCGACAAAGCTAATAGAGGAGCAGCTGTAAAATATTCTCAGGGTAGAATGATTGTAGTATATCAAGAATGTAGGTATTCTTCTAATGGACGAGCATTATTCTTTGCTGCATCAGAACCTTTAAATAAAAAAATAATAAAATGGAGTGATTATATGAAATTCAAGAACGTTACAAAATTTGATCTTAAAAGTGGTATGGTAGTAGAATGTCGTAATGGCGAAAGATATTTAGTTCTTCGAGATAAATTATTAGATAGTGCACATTGGAAAAACATTAACAATTATACCACAGAAATGAAGAAATATGTAAAAAGTACACATTCAGACGACATAATGAAAGTCTATGACACAATTGGGGTAACAAACTTACATAACATCTTCTATGATGAAAACTTAATTCTCATATGGGAACGTCAAGAAGTAGAGGAAATGACGCTTGCCGAAGTATGTAAACTCCTCGGTAAGGAAATCAAGATTGTGAAAGGATGAGAAATTAAGATGATTTTAATAATTTTAGGAATAGGTTTATTGATATTAGCAGCAGGAATTACATTATATTGTCTTTCCGACCGTGGATACAATTCAACAGGTTTTAGATATTGGCTTTATCGTCATGATGAACTATATGGTACTTTAAATGTTATTGGTGCTGCAATTATCATAGTATCATTAATAACAATACTGTGTACTGCATATACTTGTTCCACAGAAATAGCAGTTAATCAAAAAATTGAAATATACCAGCAAGAAAATCAGCATATAGAGACAGTGGTAGCGGGAGCAGTAAAAAACTACCAAGAATATGAGCAGCAAACATTTGCTTCGTTGAAACCAGATGAAATAATGGTTGCAATAAGTTTATATCCTGAATTAAAAAGCAATGAGTTAGTTGCTAAACAATTAGAAATTTATGTTTCAAACAATCAATCGATAAAGATGCTCAAGGCTGAAAAGGCAAATATAAGTACTTCAAGATGGTGGTTATACTTTGGGAAA
>JAZQVQ010000292.1:0-6288 GCA_045631825.1 Eubacteriales bacterium
GGCAATGCGAGAAAAAACAGGCTTCCGCAACCGAACAGAACTTGCGGTAAGAGTTCGTGAAAGCGGACTTGTTATCAACGACCATAAACCCGAATAAAAATCAGGCGGCAGAGAAATCTGCCGTCTTTTTTTGTAAAAAAAGAAAATTTGCACTAAAGTACTTGTGCGATGGGTTTTTATTTGATATAATTACCGTGTAAACTTATATTTATAGGTTACTAAAAATAAGGAGATGACATTATGAAAAAAATCAGCAAAACCTTGTCAGTGATTATGGCAATTCTTATGGTGCTTGCCGTAATTTCCATATCCGCTTCTGCGGCAACCGACACAATCAAACTCAACGAAACAAAGTCTGTTACCGCTCCTAAAGACGCTTATAAGGAATTAACCTTTACCCCCGAAGCAGACGGCAAATACGTTGTTTATTCAGACAACGGCGGTAATGATGAAATTGACCCCTACGTTTATGTCTATGACGCTTTCGGCACTCAGATTGCATCTGATGATGATAATGATTATACCTGGGATTATAATTTCTGCTGCGAATTTGAAGCAGAAGCAGGCGAGGTTTACTATTTGCAATTTTGTGCTTATGATGACACTGTTACATATGACGTAACAGTTGTAAATTATGCAGAAATCTCACATCAGCCTATCGAAACTGAGCCTTACATTGAAATCGCTCCCGATGCAAATGCTTCTTATCAGTGGTTCAAAGTAAGAGAAGGCGAAGCTGAAATCACAGATAAGTACATAGTTGACGTTGCGGAGCTTGATACAGTTTCAACCTATAGCGCATCAAAGGGCTGGACTCCTGCTCATGAACCTGCAATTTATGATGAAGACAAAAATTATTATCACTTTTTCTGGATTTATCTTGAAGAAGGCGACAAATTAACTCTTGATATTAACGGTACTGTTGAAGAATATATCGGAATCGAATCATATGAAGATTATATCGAGTTTGAGTTAACAACAAGCGAAACAAACGGAAGCTACACCTTTGAAGTGGAATACACAGGTGTTTATGCTGTTTATTGCTACGGCGAGTCCGGTCTTACCGCAAAAGCAACTGTAAACAGCACATATCTTGAAAAGGTTGACGGCGCAACAGATGCAACACTCACTCCCGACGAAAAATGCGAGTATATCTGTATCGTGACTTACGATGCCGGCAGATATGAACTCTCCGACAAGGTTGAAATCACAGAGCTTCCTGCCGATGCTTGTGGTCATATATGCCATATAGGCGGCTTCCTCGGCTTTATATGGACTATAGGCAACTTTATCCACAGCCTTCTCGGTATAGCCCCCGTTTGCGAATGCGGTGCAGCACACTATTGATTAGATAAGTTAAATTTCCAAGGCGGCGGAGAAATCCGCCGTCTTTTTTATGAAAAAAACTTCATAATTTCGAAAAGTTTGCACTAAAGTACGGTGTGCTAAGGAAAACGAACTGATATAATTAAAATGTACGATTATATAAAAGAAGGTGAATAAATGGCATTTCGCAGGAAAGAGTTTTTGCAGGATGATTTCGGTGAAGAACATATTTCCTCAAGCGAGTACGTTATTTCCGACGAATATTCTTATCTCGATGAAACATCGGAATATGATGAACGCTTTTTTCACTCTGATGAATATAACCAGGAGTTTACTGCAGGCTTAAAAGAAAAAGAGCAGGAAGACGAGGGTGAGGAAGAGGCTGAAACAGAAGAAAAGCAAAAAATCAGCTTTCTTAACAAGACAGCCGATGCGGTTAAGAATATCGGAATTGTTCTTGCTGTCGGCGCAACGGTTGCTGTCAGCCCCATAGGTGACAGGCTGACGCAGTCCTTTACCGAGCCTGTGACTGAACACGAGCATATTATTTCTTCGGAATGGACATTACATAATGCCGCAAGCTGTTTTGCAGCTGGTAAGGAAGTGTTGCTGTGTACTCTTTGCGGAGAAACACTTGAAACAAGATTAGTTCCGCAACTTGAACACGAGGCAGGGGACTGGACTGTCAGCGTTAATGCGGACTGTGTTAACAGCGGTATTGAAATTATAGCGTGTATTCATTGTAATGAGGCACTCGAAGAAAGAGAAATCCCTGCCGGTGAGCACGGCGCAAGTGACTGGATAATTGATACGGAGAAAACCTGTACCGTTGACGGAGTAAGGCATAAGGAATGCTCGGGCTGCGGTATGGAGCTTGAACGGGAAATAATCCCCGCAGCACACACCGTTGTAAAAGATGCGGCGGTTAAGGCAACCTGTAAAAAGGACGGCAAAACAGAGGGCTCACATTGCTCGGTCTGTAACAAGGTTCTGAAAGCACAGACTGTTGTTAAGGGCACGCACGTTGAGGTTGAAGACCCTGCTGTTCAGGCGACCTGCCAGAAGGACGGTCTTACAAAGGGCAGCCACTGCTCGGTGTGTAACAAGGTGCTTGTTGAACAAAAGGCTGTAAAAGGTACTCATGTTGAAGTTGTGGATGCTGCAATAGCGGCAACCTGCACAACCGACGGTAAAACGCAGGGCAGTCATTGCTCAGCCTGCGGTAAGGTAATAAAAGCGCAGACCGTTATATCCAAAACAGGACATAAAACTGTTAAGGATGCGGCTGTAGCGGCGACCTGTACAACAGAAGGTAAAACAGAAGGCAGCCATTGCTCGGTTTGTAACACGGTTATTACCGCACAGAAAACACTTCCCAAAACAAACCACAATGAAGTAATTGACCCTGCCGTAGCGGCAACCTGCTCCAAAACAGGTCTTACCCAAGGCAGTCATTGCTCCTTGTGCCGTGAGATTATAATTGCTCAGCAGACGGTCGCAAAGAAAGCACACACACCGGTTACTGATGAAGCCATAGAGGCAACATGTACTAAAGCTGGTAAAACTCAAGGCAGTCACTGTTCGGTTTGTAATACCGTAATAACGGCACAGCAGACTGTTGCGGCAACCGGTCACACGCAGGTTGTTGAAAAAGGACAGGAGCCTAACTGTACAGACAACGGATATACAGATATGATTTACTGCAGAACATGTAAAGAAATAATTCAGGAAAGTCAGTCTGTTCCGGCACTCGGTCATCAATGGAAAGGTGAGCCATTTACCGGCCCCAACGGCGCTCAGATACTTACCTGCGAAAGATGTGGCGAATCAAAAGAAGATTTATAAGAATTTTTAAGGCTAAATATACTGAAAGGATATTAGAATTATGAGTAAAAAGAATAGTGCAAAAAAGGTTATCGGTTTAGTTTTTTCAGTCGTTGTTATTGCGGTTGTAGCTGCAGTTTTCAATATTTCACGTTTTACATTCCTGCCTGAAGGCTTAAGGGCAAGTGTTAGCGGCTTTGTTGATACATATTTTTCAAATGCATCTGCTGTAATCAGCCTTAAATCAGTCGGTGCAGCGTTGCTTTCACTTGTTGCTGCCTTTGTTGTCGGCTATGTTGTTAAGTTTATTATAAACGCAATTAAACTGAAGAATAACCGTTCGCAGACGCTTCTTCAGCTTTTCGGCAAGTTCCTGGTTTATGCAATTTATATTGCCGGTATCGTTGTTGCTCTTGGCTGTTTCGGTATTGATACAACTGCGATTCTTGTCGGTGCAGGTGTGGTAGGTATTGTTGTCGGCTTTGGCGCACAGTCACTTGTTGAGGATATTATTACAGGTCTGTTTATTGTTCTTGAAGGCGAGTTTGTTATTGGCGATATTATTACTATTGACGGATTTCGTGGTGAGGTTAAATCAATCGGTCTGCGTACAGTCAGCATTGAAGACCTTGGCGGCAATGTCCGTATTATCAATAACAGCGAAATCGGCTCTCTTGTTAACCTTTCCGATAACGTATCGGTTGCTGTTGTTAATGTGCCTGTAAGCTATGATGATGAGCTTAAGGTTGCTGAGGCCGCCGTACAGGAGGCTCTTTCGGAACTTCCGAGCGAATATCCCGATATTTTCAAGGAAGCTCCGATTTATAAGGGTGTTGATACTCTAGCAGAAACTCATATCGAACTTATGGTTGTTGCTAATGTTGCGGAAGAAAATATCTATAATGCACGCAGAATTATGCAGCGTGAAATCCGTTATTCTTGTGAAAAGGCAAAACTGAATAAACCGTGTAACGATTGATTAAATTAACGGAGCGTTATTTATGGCTAAAATATATAATGAGCAGGAAATCAGAAAAGATTATCATCTGCTCACCAAAAAGCTTATTGAAAAGAATATTTCAATCACCACAATGGAAAGCTGTACATCGGGTCAGCTTGCCTCGTTGATAAGCGATACCGAAGGTGCATCGGGAATAATGAAAGGTGCATTTGTAACCTACAGCAACATTGCAAAAATCATGCAAGGCGTACCGGAGGAAACAATTGAAAAGTATTCCGTCTATTCCTCGCAGACTGCAAAGGCAATGGCTGAAGCTTGCAGGAAAACTTTCGATGCTGATATTGGTATCGGCGTTACTGGTTCAATGGGTAACGTTGACCCTGCAAATGCAAAAGCGTCTGTTCCGGGTCAGGTCTGGTTTGCATTAAGCTTTAAAGATAAAACTTATGAATATTATCTTGAGCTTGATCCTCAGCCGACACGTTTTGAATACAAAATGGCTGTTGCAAAAGAAATTGTTGACAGGCTTCTGGAACTTATTTCCGACTAAGGTGTGAATAGTTTTAGGCAGGAGGAAAATATTTTGCGTAAGTTTATTATTGATACAGACACCGCGTCAGATGATGCTGCAGCGTTGATAATGGCGGCACTGGATAAGAATATAGAGATTCTCGGTGTTACTTCTGTTGCTGGTAATGTAAGTATTGAGCAAGCTACCCAAAACGCTATTGCGACTCTCGAAGTGTGTGATTGTGATGCCCCTGTTTATGTTGGAGCTTCACGTCCTCTTTTCCGTGAGAGACACGATACTATCAGTGTACACGGTAAAGACGGAATGGGTGATTGCGGAATAATCAATCCTACACGTTCTCCCGAAAAGGGCAGAGCAGTTGATTTTATTCTGGACACGGTCAGCAAATATCCTGATGAAGTTGAACTTGTGGTTTTAGGTCCTGCAACTAACATTGCTCTGGCAATTATGACTGACCGTGAGGTTATGAAAAAGGTTAAACACATCTGGTCTATGGGAACACCGGGTTTCGGAGAAGGTAATGCGACTCCTGTTTCTGAATTCAATGTGTTTATAGATGCTGAGGCTTATGCCGTTATGCTTGATTGTGGCGTCCCGATTACGATTGCGGGGTTTGACGTTTGCTTAGGACGTGCAGAAATAGATAAGCAAGCTCTGGCTGCTTATGCAAACGGCAACAAGGCCGGTAGATTTCTTGAAAGAGCAACCTCTAAACTTCTTGCGTTCAATTTCGACTCGCGCGGAGAATATCTTATCTCATTGCCGGATGCAGTTGCTATGGCAGCGGCACTTTGGGACGGATTTATTAAGAACAGTATTAATTGCTACTGCAAATGTTGTACTCAGAATGGTGAAGCCTATGGTCAGGTGATTTTATATGCCGACGGTAAGACTTACGAGGCTGTGCCTGACAGACCTAAAGCAAATGCAAGTATCATTACAGAGATTGATGCAGATTTATTTGCAAGCAATCTCATGAATCTGCTGACACAATAAGGAAGCTTATATGGAAAAGAACCTGAAAAAACTAACTATACTCCATTCTAATGATATGCATGGTGACTTTCTCGCTGAAAATGTTAACGAAAACCTTATAGGCGGAGTCAGTATGCTTTCTGGATATGTCAATAAGGTCAGAAATGAAGTACCTAATACACTTTACTGTATTGCCGGTGATATGTTCAGAGGCTCTGTAATTGACTCCGAATTCCAGGGTACGAGCACAATAGAAATAATGAACGCTATTGCGCCCGATGTAGTTACGCTTGGCAACCACGAAACAGATTACGGAATAGCTCATCTTCTCTTCCTTGAAAAATGTGCTAAGTTTCCGATAATAAATGCAAATCTCTATATTAAATCCAATTCAGTCCGCCTTTTTAAGCCGCATAAAGTACTTGAGGTGGACGGAATGAAAATTCTGTTTATCGGCATTATCACCGAAAGTGTTATGAAGCAGGCCAGAAACGAGGGCCTTGTCGGCAGCTTTCTTGATGTACATGAGGCTGCCGAAGAAGTCGGAAGAATATGCGATGCATACAACGCAACTGATATTGACCTGACTGTTTTGCTGACACATATAGGCTTTGAAGAAGATAAACAGCTTGCTGCTATGCTTGACCCTGCTTGGGGTGTAGATATTATT
>JAZQVQ010000293.1:0-13719 GCA_045631825.1 Eubacteriales bacterium
GACTTTTGGTTACTTTTCCTCGTGCGGAAAAGTAACTCCCCCGCGGATAGCGGGCGCATTTGCTGCGGTCAGAAAAAAATCGACTAAGAGGAAGAAAGCTCCCCCGCGGATGGCGGGCGTATTTGCTGCGGTCAGCAAAAAACAGACTAAGAGGAAGAGAACTCCACCACGGAAGTGGTAAAAATTCCCTTTAGACGAAAGCACACCAAGAAGATGAAAACCAAAGCAAGTAAACCTAAACATCAAAAGTTCTTTTTTTATTTTCTTATAAGCAAAAAACTAAAGCAACAAATTTGAAAAGACTCGCCTGCGAAGTATAAGGCCGGACACAAATAAAAGTGTTCCGTGAATAAAGTTCTTTGCCTACTTTCTTCGGGGAAAGTAGGAGAAAAAACAAAAACAACTAATAAAACAACCGCTTACCTTTCACCCTTTTTCCAAGAAAATACGTAGAATTGAGAATAGCGATTATAGACACACCGACATCAGCAAAGGAAGCAAACCACATATTTGAGTAGCCGATAACTGAAAGAAATAAAACCAAGAACTTGATACCAAGGGCAAAAACTATATTTTGTTTAACCGTGGACATAGTAATTTTTGATAATGAAATAACAGCGGGAATTTTTTGAGGATTGTCGTCCATAAGTACAACGTCTGCTGCCTCTATAGCCGCATCACTGCCAAGAGCACCCATAGCTATTCCGACATCGGAACGTGAAAGGGCGGGGGCATCGTTTATTCCGTCGCCTACAAAACAAACACTTGATTTGCCGCCCGTGCTCTTTATTTCCAATTCCAGCTTTTCAACTTTTTCATCCGGAAGTAATTGCGGATAAACCTTGTCAATACTAAGTGTATTTTTAATTTTGTAAGCATTTGCTTTGTTGTCACCGGTTAGCATTACAGTCCTTGTGATGCCTGATAACTTCAACGAATCTATGGCTTCTTTTGTACTCTGCTTTACTTTGTCACTTATGCCGATGAACCCTGCGTATACTCCGTCAATACTTGCGTAAATAACCGTTCCGATAAAATCAGATGGAGAAAAATTTACACCGTGTTCCTTCAAAAATATTTCGTTTCCGCATAAAACCATTTTGCCGTCAATAAGACATTTGATACCCTTTCCGGATATTTCCGACACTTCAGTAACCCGAGATAAATCACGCTTTTGCGGATAATGCTCTGTGACTGCCTTTGCTATAGGATGTGATGAAAAACTCTCGGCTAAACAAAGCGTGTCAATTAAAACTTTTTCATCGACTCCATATGGCGATACTACAGTTACCGAGAATTTGCCTTGCGTAAGTGTACCGGTTTTGTCAAATATAATCGTCTTGCACTTGGATAAAACCTCTATGAAGTTTGAACCCTTTATTAAAACACCATTCTTTGAGGCTGTACCGATTGCACAAAAGAAAGTAAGCGGAACCGAAATAACTAAGGCACATGGGCAGGAGACGACTAAAAAAACAAGAGCCTTTTTGAAATAAGAGGTTAAAATTTGTAAATCCGAAAGACCACCAATAAATAACGGCAAAATCAACCCGATGAATATTGCAAGATATACAACTATCGGCGTGTAAATAAGTGAAAAACGGGTTATAAAGTTCTCGCATTTTGCCTTGTTTTCCGAGGCGTTTTCAACAAGCTCCATAATTCTTGAAACGGTAGAATTTCCATATGTTTTTAAAACAACTGCCTCTATTGTGCCCGATAGATTTATGCAACCGCTGGAAATACAGTCACCCTCAAAGACATCCTTGGGTAAAGATTCACCCGTCAACGCCGATGTGTCAAGCGTACTTTTCCCAGAGATAACACGGCAGTCTATGGGAACCCTGTCGCCTGGACGAATTACAATTACATCATTAACTTTCAATTCTTCCGGACTCGTTTTTAAAAGAGTGCCGTCTTTTTGGATGAATGCAAAGTCTGGGCGTAGCTGCATTAGTGAAGAAATTGATTTTCTGCTTCTGTTAACAGAAACACTTTCAAATAAATCACCGATTTTGTAGAAAAGAATAACAAAAATTGCTTCAGGGTATTCGCCAATAACAAACGCTCCGATTGTTGCTATTGTCATAAGAAAATTCTCATCTAAAAAGTTGCCGTACCTTATACGCTTAATGCAACTTACAATAATATCGTATCCCGTAAAAATGTAAGGTATGAAGTACGAGATAAATTTTAAAATTCCGTCAAATTTAAAAATAGAATTTAAAAGTAAGCTTGCAATAAATAAAAAAATTCCGACGAGTATGTTTTTGGCACGTCTTAAATCTTTTTTGCTTAGCTTTGTCATTTTATCACCCTGCAGTCCGGTTCGATTTTTGTGATAATAGCTTGTATTTTTTCCAAAAGATACTCTGTGTCGTCACAGTTTGTTTCAAAGGTTAGTTTTTGTGATAGAAATGAGACTGTTACAGATTCAATTTCGGGAAGCTTTGATATTTCATTTTGCATCTTTGCTGCACAGTTTGCACAGTCAAGCTCGTCGAGCATATATACTTTTTTCATAATAGATTCCTTTCTGTATTATAACGTAAATTAACTGATAATTACTCAAGTACGTGTTCAAGACCTAAGCTTATAATCGAATGAACGTGGTCATCGGCAAGTGAATAGTAAACGGTTTTACCGCTCTTTCTGTATTTTACAAGCCTTGCCTGTTTTAGTATTCTTAATTGATGTGATATCGCAGAAAGTGTCATTCCGAGAAATTCAGAAATGTCGCAAACACACATTTCGCCCTCGTGTAATACGTATAATATTTTTATTCTCGTGCTGTCCGAAAAAACCTTGAAAACCTCAGCTAAATCAAAAAGTGTTTTTTCGTCGGGAAAATTTTTTATTAGCGATAATATTTTCTCTTTGTTGTGATTTTTGTGACTGCAAACTGGTAGATTTTTGTCATTTGACATAAGTACCCTCCAGAATTATTATAATAATTGAACAATTATTCAACTGTTGTCAGTATATCAAAAGTTTTTCATTTTGTCAATACAAAAAACCGGTTGTTACAAGTAAAAGTAACAACCGGCTGTGCTTGTTAAAAATTATTATAAGTTAAGTCCGTCAAAAAATTCGTTGAGGGTACAGCAGGAATTGTCGAGTTTTTGCATTTCCTCCTGTGTCAATGAAAGTGTAATTACCTTTTGCACACCATTTCTGTTGACAATGCAGGGGACACCGACAAAAACGCCGTTCTGACCATACTCACCCTTGAGCATTGCAGAAACAGTCAATATGCTGCTTTCGTTTCCCAGAATTGCTTTTGTAATCCTGACGAGAGCCATACCGATACCGTAATAAGTTGCACGCTTTGCGTCAATAATTTTGTGAGCGGCTAGACGTACATTTTCGCTTATCTTGTCAAGCTCGTCAATAGTGAATTTTCCATCAGATTCTTCAATAACCTCTTTTACGGGTTTTGTAGCCATAAGAGCCTGAGACCATGGAACAAATTCGGTATCGCCGTGTTCCCCCATAACGTATGCGTGAACGTTTCTCGGGTCAACGGATAAATACTCGCCGACAAGATACCTGAGTCTTGCAGTGTCAAGGGAAGTGCCCGTACCTAAAACTCTTCTCGGGTTAAAACCCGACAGAACGCAGGTTATTCTCGTCATAATGTCAACGGGATTTGTCGCAACAAGAAAAATACCGTTAAAACCCGATTCTGTAACGGGATCTATAATAGAATTAAAAACCTCGGTGTTGCGAAGAAGCAAATCAAGCCTTGATTCTCCGGGCTTTTGTGCAACTCCTGCACAGATAACAACGATATCTGCGTCTTCACAATCGCAGTAATCACCGGCGTATATTTTCATATTTGATGACGAAAACGCAAGACCATGATTTAAGTCCATCGCCTCGCCCTCGGCACGTTTTTTGTCAATGTCTATAAGAACAAGCTCGTCACATGCATTCTGGTTGAGCAGTGAATAAGCATAACTCATACCCACCATACCTGTGCCGACAAGTACAACTTTTCTGTTATTCTGGTTCATCTGTATTTCCTCCTGAAAAACCTTTTACATTATTTTACAACATAAATCGCATTTTATTCAATATGTAATATGTATAATTTTTGTATATTTTAGTGCTGTTTTGAGATAAAATAGCAAGTTGTAATAACAGGTTTTAAATTTAAGAATAATTTGTCGGATAAGCCTTGAAAATGATGATAAAAAATACTGCCTATAACTCGATTTTTTGTGGAATTGACTTTTTATTGAAATCTCAAAAAGAGTTTAATGTTGATATGTAATTATTTGTAAAAGGTTGGTTGTATTGACTAAAAGTATCAAAAATGATAATATAATCTACAAGAAGACACTATCAAAAAGCCTCCCTTGTGTAAAGGGAGGAGGGTTGCGTAGCAACTCGGAGGGATTGTAATGGACTATAAGCACAATAAAGGAATTGTACCACTTGCAAAGGTACTCAGAAAGAATATGACAAAAGAAGAAAAGCACCTTTGGTACGATTATTTGAGAGAATATCCTATTAGGTTTATAAGGCAGAAAGTTATAGGAAACTATATTGTTGATTTTTACTGTGCCAAAGCGAAACTTATTGTTGAATTAGACGGCTCACAACATTATGAAGATAATGGAATGAAACAAGATGCCTTGAGAACTGAGTTTTTAGAACAATATGGATTAAAAGTCATAAGAATATCAAATCTTGATATAAACAAAAACTTTGAGGGAGTATGTATGTTTATTGATAATGAAGTTAAGCAATCCCTCCACCGCTAAAGCGGTCCCCCTCCCTTTGCACAAGGGTGGCTATAATCCCTCAGTCAACTTCTTTGACAGCTCCCTTTACACAAGGGAGCCTTTTTTAGTGTCTTTATAAGTGTCGGTTTTTGTTAAATTATCTTGACATTTGATAATTTTTGTGATATGATAATTATGCCAAACTAATTCAATATGCTTAATGGGTTATTTTTATTTATGGGATGATTAGCCCCTTTTTTGTGCATACTCGTTTTAGTGAATTTCGTTAAAAACGCAAATTCCTTTTATGCGAGTATGTTTAACTCATTGTGCATAGAATTAGTTTGGCGACTATCGGAGTTTGCGTTTTTTATGCGTCTGCTTCGGTAGGCGCATTTTTTATTTACATAAAATAAAACAGGAAAGGGGGATTTGAAATGGATGCATTTACATTCGGTGCCATTATTGGTTCCCTCATCACAGGGGCAATTATAGGTGCAATTCCAGCTATTTGTGGAGCTATCAAAGGAAAAATACAATTAGCAATAATTGGCTTTTTTGCTTGGTATCATCCTTTATTTTGGGAATGATATTAGCATTACCTGTATGTGCAGTATTCTTGTGGCTGATATTCAAGAAGGAAAACTCACAAGGCAATCCAAACAATTAATAATTACCAAAATCATCACCTTTATACTTTACAAAGGTGGTGATTTTGTTTTATGGTAATAACACATTTTATTATGTCAAAATCAATTTCTCTGCGTAATCTCAACAAAAAAATTATTCCACAGAAAATAAAGTTATATGAAATACTGTAATAAATTGACAATTTAGTGATTTTGTGATATAATCGCATGAACATAAAGTGTAGCGGAGGAGCAAATGAAAAATAGTAAACTTGTCGGAAGATTTATGTCTTATCTTGTCAAATATAAGACAATGATGTTTTTAGACCTGTTTTGTGCATCACTTACAACAGTGTGTGAGCTTGTGTTTCCCCTGATTGTAAGAACAATAACGGATCTTGCTATGAACAGCCCTGAAAACTTGACGGTCAAACTGATTTTGACGTGTGGAGTCTGTTACCTTGCTTTAAGAGTAATAGATACTGTTGCAAACTATTATATGGCAAATATGGGACATATAATGGGAGCGAAAATTGAAACAGATATGAGACACGATTTGTTTAACCATTTGCAAAAACTGTCATATTCATATTTTCAGGATGCAAAGGTCGGACAGCTTATGTCAAGAATTACATCTGACTTGTTTGATATAACAGAGTTTGCTCACCACGCACCTGAAGAAATTTTTATAGTTGGACTTAAAATAATTGTTTCGTTTCTGGTTCTGTTCGGTATCAGCCCGCTTCTTACTCTTATAGTGTTTGCAATAATTCCGGTTATGGTGTTTTGCTCGTTCAGATACAGAAAGGCTATGAGAGATGCTTTTAAAGAGCAAAGAGTGCAGATAGGCGAACTCAATTCGGAGATAGAAGATACATTGCTTGGTATAAGAGTGGTAAAATCATTTGCAAATGAGGATATAGAACTCGAGAAGTTTGCAAAGGGCAATAATAAATTTCTGGATATCAAAAGACAAGCATATAAGTATATGGCAAAATTCCAGTGTACAACAAGGTTTTTTGACGGACTTATGTATATTGCAGTTGTCGTTGCAGGCGGAATTTTTATGATAAATGACCTTGTCACTTCCGCAGACGTTGTTGCATATCTTTTGTATGTTTCCACACTTTTGACATCAGTCAAAACCATAATTAACTTTATGGAGCAGTTTGAAAGAGCCATAACTGGTATTGAACGCTTTGAAGAAATTATGGACACAAAACCGCAGATAACGGATAAAGCGGGTGCTGTGGATGTTCCGACTTTAAAAGGAAGTATAGAGTTTAAGAATGTAAACTTCGGATATGGAGAGGATAGAGATGCCGTGCTTGAAAACTTCAACCTGAGAATCGAACAGGGGCAAAACGTTGCTCTTGTCGGGCCGTCAGGTGGAGGAAAGACAACTGTTTGTAACCTTATTCCAAGGTTCTATAAACCCGATGAGGGAAGTGTACTTATTGACGGTATTGATATATCGGAAATGAAGGTAAAGCAGCTCAGGAAAAATATAGGAATAGTTCAGCAGGATGTATATTTGTTTTCGGGAACTATTTATGATAATATCGCTTACGGTAAACCCGGCTGCAGTATAGACGAGGTAAAGACGGCGGCACGTCTTGCAGGAGCACAGGAATTTATAGAGTCACTTCCCGATAAATATGATACATATGTAGGAGAAAGAGGAATTAAACTTTCAGGAGGACAAAAGCAGAGAATTTCTATTGCAAGAGTGTTCCTGAAAAATCCGCCGATTCTGATACTTGATGAGGCAACCTCGGCACTTGATAATGAGAGCGAAAAGGTTGTACAGGAGTCTCTTGATAAACTTTCTAAAGGAAGAACAGTTCTTACCATTGCACATAGACTTACTACCGTAAAAAATGCCGATAATATAATAGTTTTGACAGATAAGGGTATAGTCGAAAGCGGAACGCATAAAGAGCTGATTGAAAAGAAGGGACTTTATAGTAAAATGTATCGCAGCTGATGAGGTAAATAAAATGAATTTTGATATATTGAAAAACACCTTGGATTTAATTGTAAAAGAGTATCATACTCCCGGAGTAGACTGTATTGTCAGTAAAGACCATAAGGAAATTTTCAGATATTTTGCAGGATTCAGTGATATAGAAAATAATGTGACTGTAAAAGGTAATGAACTCTACTTTATTTTTTCCATGACAAAAATGCTTACCTGTGTAAGTGCCCTGCAGCTCGTGGAACAAGGGAAGATATCACTTGATGATAAAGTGTCAAAGTTTTTGCCCGAATTTCAAAAAATGAAGATTTCAGATAGTTGCGTCGACGTAGGCAACGCGGATAAAATTACACGTGGAGAGTCTTTTGGTCAGTCCTGTACTCAAAGTGATAAAGGATATGCAAAAAATGCCATAACAATTAAACATCTGTTTACAATGACTGCAGGTCTTGATTATAATCTTGGCTCGGATGCGATTAAAGAGGCATTAAAAAACGGGCAGACAAGTACAAGAGAGCTTGTAAGAGCAATATCAAAGACAGTGCTTGGCTTTGAACCGGGTACGAAGTTCAGATATAGCCTTTGCCATGATGTGCTGGGTGCTGTAATTGAAGTTGTATCGGGTATGAGCCTTGGAAATTATATGAAAGAAAATATATTCAAGCCTCTCGGAATGGAAAACACGTTTTTTGGTATTGCAAATAATAAGGACAGATTACCTGAATTTGCAAAGAGATACTTTATTGAAGAAGATGGCAGAATAACACTTTGGGAGCTTGAATGTGTGTATAATTTGAGTGATGAGTACCAGAGCGGAGGTGCAGGTCTTGTGTCCTGTACAGAGGATTATGCCTTGTTTGTCGATGCTTTGGCTTGCACAGGAGTAGGCAGGACGGGAAACAGAATTCTAAAACAATCAACAGTTGAGCTTATGCGTACAAACCAGTTTGATAAGTCACTGCTTGAAAGCTTTAATCAATTAAGACGATTTGGCTATGGTTACGGACTTGGTGTAAGAACGCATATTGATCCCGAACAAAGCGGTTCCCTTAGCCCTATCGGTGAATTCGGCTGGGACGGAGCAGCCGGAGCGTTTTCGCTTGTTGACTGTGAGAATAAAATTTCGCTTGTGTATTTTCAGCACGCACATAACTGGAAACTTGAGATTCAGAACTTGCTTAAAAATGCTTTGTACAAGAGCCTTGGGGATGAATAAACTCTGTAACTGTACCTGTTGATTTTTGATATAATAAATGGTATAATTACAAAAAATGAGTAAATAAATGTAATAATGTAATTTGGAAGGGAAATTTGTAATGAATATTAAAACTATGCCGAATACAAAGTGTGATTTTGTAACACAGTCGGAATTTGAAAACGCTTATAAGGTGATAGAATCCTGTTACGCCAAAGAAAATGCAATAGGAATGAAAAAAAGACATTTTTCACCGGGCGGTATGGGAGATTTTTATGGCAATGACTGGTGGAGTCTTGACTATGCGTTGATTGTCGACGGAGCAAAATGGTTTGATTTTTCCGTAGCAGAGGATATGGTAGATAACCTGCTTTCAACACAGTGCGAGGACGGACGGGTAAAGCTTTATGGCTTTGATACGTTTTATCCCAAGCATACGCCATATTATGATAGCGAGAAAATAGCATCTATTCCAAAGTACTTTGAAACTGCCTATCAAACCGCCAGAATGTCGCAGGATGAGCTTTACATAAAAAAGTCATTTACTCTTCTTGACAGAAGTTTAACCTGGTGGATTGCAAACAGGCAGGATAAAAACACAAAGCTTGTTTCTGCAATGTTTGAGGAAACATTTATACCTAATACCGTGTCAAGACCTCTTGTGTATGCACCTGTTGATACAAATATAGAACTTATAAACGGTTGTAACAGAGCATCGGCACTTGCAGTCAAACTTGGTCAAAACGAAAAGGCAGAGTTTTATAAGCAAAAGGCAAGTGAAATTCTCGAGGCTGTAGACAAGTATCTTTGGAATGAACAAGACGGATGTTTTTATCCATATATCCTGACAAAGAATACACACCAGAAAACACTTATGGCAACAACATTCCTTGGACTTTATACAAACGATAAACAAAAAAATGAAAAATTACTTAAAATGCTTGTTGATGACAGCCATTTTAACTGGAATACATATCCTCTTACAACAGTGTCCAAGAAGGATGAGCTGTTCCAGACCGTAACGGGAGATTATATTGGAAATCCGTCGTGGAGCGGTTCTGTCTGGACTCTTACCAATTATGCGGTAATAAAAGCTTTGCTTGAAACGGGCAAAAAAGATGTTGCTATGGAGCTTGTGTTCAAGACAATAGAGTGCTTTAAGGATAACTATGCCGAGTTTGTAAATCCCTTTACAAGAAGCGGAGAGGGTGTACAGCTTTATGGCTGGACTGCTTCGCAGTTTGTACAGATAATTATAGAAATAGTTTTTGGTATATCATATGATAAGGAAAATGGAATTTCCGTAAAACCGCAGTATCTTAAAAAGGGTAACTCTATGAGTATAGAAAACCTTTGTCTGCCTGATGGAAAAACATATAGCGTATATGTAGACGGCGAGGACGTAAGAATAGAAAGTAAATAAAAAGAAGTTATCAAGGGGCTTTTGATGAATTATATTGTTTTGGATATGGAGTGGAACCAGCCCGGTTTTACCGATAAGACACTTTGCCGTAACGGTGTTTGTATGAATAACGAAATAATACAAATAGGTGCGGTTAAACTCGACGAGGATTTAAAGAGCGTTGATACTTTTGAGGTTATAATAAAACCAAAAAGTATTACGAGTATGAATAAGATGATTACACGTCTTACCGGCATAACCGATGAGATGCTTGAGGACGGAGTAGACTTTGAAGAAGCAATGAAAGAGTTTTCTTCATGGTGTGCTGATGACTTTGTGTTTCTCATCTGGGGATATGACGATATACGAATTCTTAAAAATAACTTGAAATTCTATGGAATTGATATGTCGTGGCTTGGCAAAAGCTATAACCTGCAGATGATTTTCTGCTCGCAGAATAACCTTGAGCATAGACAGTATTCTCTTTCCTTTGCCCTTGAATTTTTCGGTATAACAGTAAATGCCGAGCTTCACGATGCACTAAATGACGCACAGTATACAGCAATGATATGTGCAAGACTTGATGTTGCATCTGGTATTGAAACTCTTGACAAATCTCAATCGGGAAACAAGGATTCCGATAAAAAGGCAGGCGAGCTTATAAAACGAAAGTTCAAACATATAAGACGCAAAGAAGATATATGGCAGAACGGCTTTATAGTAAGACCTGTATGTCCTTACTGTAATGAAAAAATGAAGTTTAAAAAGCCTGTTCCGAGCGGAACCTTCAGATATAATATTGAGGGATTGTGTGAAAATCACGGCTCATTTATGGTGGTTGTGAGAATGTCAAAGACTCCCGAGGAGACCTTTAGCGTAAGTCAGCAGATTTTCACCCTTGATGAAAAGACAAGGGGATACTTTGAAAATAAGCAGAAGAATCATCGTAAACGTGTGGCAAGACGTAGTTCACGTTCAAAGAAACAAGAAATCAAGTCAAACGAAAAAGAGGTTTCTAAAGTATGATTGATGAGCGTTTTGAAAGATTTGCAATGCTTGTCGGTAGGGAAAATGTAGAGTATCTGTCAGAGCGCAAGGTTCTTGTTTTCGGAGTCGGTGGAGTTGGCGGATATGTCTGCGAGGCTCTGGCAAGAAGCGGAATCGGGAGAGTTGATGTTGTAGATAACGACGAGGTTTCCCTGACCAATATAAACAGACAGATAATTGCACTTGATGATACACTTGGAATAAGTAAGGTGGATGTGATTAAAAAAAGACTTGAAAGCATAAACCCGAAAATAAAAGTGACAAGTATAAATATGTTTTTCACACCCGAAAACTCGGAAAAAATAGATTTTTCCAAGTATGATTATGTCGTTGATGCTATAGATACAGTTACGGCAAAGCTGGAAATTGTAAAAAGGGCAAAAGATGCAAATGTACCTGTTATAAGTTCAATGGGAACAGGCAATAAGCTTGACCCGACAAAGCTCGTTGTCACGGATATTTATAAAACAAAGATATGTCCTCTTGCACGTGTAATGCGTTCTCTTTGCAGAAAAAATAATATTGAAAGCCTTAAGGTTGTGTACTCTGAGGAGGAGGCAATAACACCCGTCTTTCAGCCTGAGGATAATAATAATCCCAATAAGTCTGTTCCGGCAAGCAGTGCTTTTGTGCCGTCGTCGGCAGGACTTCTTATTGCAAGCTGCGTTGTAAGGGATTTGTGTGGTATAAATTGAATAAGTGTAATTACCCGACAATAAAGCGTCGGGTAGTTTTATGTTCAAAAGTTTAACAAAAGGTAAAATATAATGCAATGAAAAAAATACTATTGACTTTAGTAAAATGTGATAATATAATATTTAACGTGTTAATTATTAACGTGTAAATTGTTTTTTTATCGGAGGTGAAATGATGTCTGAAAAAATAGACGCTGAAAGAGCGAAAAAGGTATTTGTGAAAATGCTCAAACTTGACAGGATGCATAGAAATATCGCAGAGAATTTTGTCAGCAGCATGGGTATACATAGAAGTCAGCATAGAATTCTTATGTACCTTTCCAAAAATAAGGATTGTAATTCACAAAAGCAGATAGCCGACGAATTCAGTATAAGCTCAGCGGCGGTTGCCGTATCGCTTAAAAAACTTGAGAATGGTGGATTTATTCAAAGAAATATCAGCGAAAACGATAATAGATTCAACAAAATCGAGCTTACCGAAAAAGGCAGGGAAATGGTTTATAAAACAAAAAAGGCTTTTTCTCAGTTGGATATAAAGATGTTTTCCGCACTCACGTCTGATGAGTGTAGTGCTCTTGAAGAATCTTTGGAGAAAATGCAGGCTTCGCTTAAAGAACTTGCAGACAGTTGTACAGGTAAAACAAACAAAGATAAGTGATATTTTTGGAAAGGCAGAGTGTTGTATATGAAAAAACGCGTAAAGGATGCAGAAATAAAAAAAGTCAGATGGTCAAAGTACGTAATGCCGTATTTGCCGTATTTTATTCTTGGTCCGCTGTGTATGATAGTTGAAGTTCTTGGTGAAATTTTTATGCCAAAGCTTATGGCAGAGATAATTGACACGGCGGTTGTTGACGACGTGGCAACGGGCAACTGGCAGAGAACAGTGCTTATAGCGATTTTTATGGCAGTTATGGCAATTCTCATGATGCTTGGCGGAGTTGGAGGGGCGTACTTTGGTGCAAAAGCCTCAATAAATTTTGCCTCTGATTTAAGAAAAGACATATATTCAAAGGTGCAGAAGTTTTCGTTTGCAAATATAGATAAATTCAGTACAGGCTCACTTGTGACACGCCTTACAAATGACGTTACACAAATCCAGATGTTTGTAAATATGCTATTGAGAATGTGTCTTCGCTCACCGGGAATGCTGGTGGGTGCTGTAATTATGGCAGTGAGAATGAATGTCAAGCTTGCCTCTGTTCTTGCAGTGACAATTCCGCTTATGCTGTTGTTTATAAGCTTTATAATAACAAAGGGTTTTCCAAGATTTGGTATGGTGCAAAAAAGAATTGACGGACTTAACTCAAACGTACAGGAAAGTCTTACGAACATACGTGTTGTAAAATCCTTTGTAAGAGAGAATTTTGAAAAGCAAAAGTTTGAGGATGCAAACGGAAATTTAAAGCAGTCAAGCCTGTATGCGATGAATGTTATGATTTTTATGCAGCCGGTAATGATGCTGTTTATGAATTTAACATCCCTTGCGGTTGTATGGTTTGGAGGAAATCAGCTTATAAATCTTGAAATGAGCGTCGGCGACCTTTCATCCTTTATAACATACATAACCCAGATACTTATGTCTCTTATGATGGTTACGTTTATGTTTATGACAAGCTCAAGAGCTCTTGCATCCTCAAGGAGAATCAAGGAAGTTCTCAATGAGAAGCTCGATTTGAATGATGATCTGGCTCAACATAAAGACCTGCTTGTTAAAAACGGTGAAATAGAGTTTAAAAATGTAAGCTTTAGATATTATAAAGATAGTCAGGAGAAAGTTCTTGATAATATAAACTTAAAGATTCCCGCAGGAAGTACGGTTGGAATAATAGGCTCGACCGGCTGCGGAAAGACAACACTTGTTTCAATGATTCCAAGACTTTATGATACAGATGAAGGAAACGTGTTTGTAGACGGAGTTGACGTGCGTGACTATTCTCTTAAAAATTTAAGAGAGGGAGTCGGTATGGTTTTGCAGAAGAACGTACTGTTCTCGGGAAGTATAGACTATAATCTTCGCTGGGGTGACGAAAATGCAGACCA
>JAZQVQ010000294.1:0-14589 GCA_045631825.1 Eubacteriales bacterium
AGTAACAGAGCAGGTGAGAGAGCAGAGAAAAATGGTTATTCTCAGGTTCTTTGGCTTGATGGTGTTGAACGTAAGTATATTGAAGAAGTTGGTGCGATGAATGTAATGTTCAAAATAGACGGAGAAATCGTAACACCTATGCTTTCAGGTTCAATATTGCCCGGAATTACACGTAAATCCTGCCTTGAGCTTTTGAAGAGTAAGGGGTATAAGGTTTCGGAAAGACTTATCAGCGTTGACGAGGTTGAAGAAGCTTTGGAAAAGGGTATACTTGAAGAGGCCTGGGGCTGCGGAACTGCGGCGGTCGTTTCTCCTATCGGCGAGCTTTTCTATAAGGGAAAGAAACACATTATCAATGACGGAAAAATCGGTGAGATAACACAGATGCTTTACGATAACCTTACAGGTATTCAGTGGGGTAACGTAGAGGATAGCTTTGGCTGGACTTATCCTATAGACTAATTTGTAGACACATTTTTTGCATAAATATTTTGAGGTGAAATTTAATGAGAATTGCTATTTATGGCTATGGAAACCTCGGACGAGGGATAGAATCAGCGGTAAGACAAAACAGTGATATTGAGCTTGTGGGAGTTTTTACAAGAAGAAACCCTGAAACTGTAAAGACTAAGACGCAAGGTCTTTGCGTGTACAGTGCGGATAGAATACTTGAGTTTAAAGAAAAAATAGATGTTCTCATAATATGTGGTGGAAGTGCAACCGACCTTCCGACTATGACACCTCTTCTCGCAAAAGACTTTAATGTTGTTGATAGCTTTGATACACACGCAAATATACAGACACATTTTGAAAATGTAGATAAAAGTGCAAAGGAAAACGGAAATATAGCACTTATCTCAGCGGGTTGGGATCCGGGTATGTTTTCGCTTAATAGACTGTATGCCTCGGCAGTGCTTCCAGATGGGAATGATTATACCTTCTGGGGTAAGGGAGTAAGTCAGGGACATTCTGACGCTATAAGAAGAATTTCCGGTGTTAAGGATGCAAGACAGTATACTGTTCCCGTTGAGGCATCGCTCGAAAAAGTAAGATCTGGAAGTAACCCTGACCTTACTACAAGGGATAAGCATACAAGAGAATGCTTTGTTGTTGCCGAGGAAAACGCAGATAAGGCGTGGATTGAAAACCAGATAAAGACAATGCCAAACTATTTTGCAGATTATAATACAACTGTTACGTTTGTTTCCGAAGAACAATTAAAACGAGAACATTCGGGAATACCTCATGGCGGTTTTGTTATAAGAACGGGAAAAACAGGTTTCGAGGGCGAACATAAGCACGTTATAGAATATAGCCTGAAGCTTGATTCAAACCCTGAGTTTACTGCAAGTGCAATAATCTGCTTTGCAAGAGCTGTTTTCAAAATGAAGCAGAGAGGCGTTACAGGATGTAAGACAGTGTTTGATGTAGCACCAGCGGATTTGTCGATTATGTCACCCGAGGAGCTTAGAAAACACCTTCTTTAATGAATTTTTCTTTAACATTTCAAAAATCTCTTGACAAACAGTGGAGTTTTGTGATAAAATCATAATAACTTTTAAATGTGATGAAGGAATTAATCGTCTGGTGTATTCATTTTAGAGAGTCGTTGTTGGTGAAAAACGATATGTAAACCAGATTGAAGTCTCGTTCCGGAACAGAACTTCTGAAAGAGTTTTTCGAGTAAGGGTTACGGCTTGCCCCGTTATCATGGCAGAGGATTTTGTAATGAATCCGAGAAAGATACCGTTTTTATGGTAAACAGAGTGGTACCGCGTTTGTATTTAATCGCCTCTGAAGCATGTAAGCTTCAGAGGTTTTTTGTTTAATAAGTAATAAAAGTAATAATCAGAAAGAGAGTAAAGAAAAATGAGAAAAATCAGAATTGCAGATATGACTTTGACAGAAAATTCGTCAATGCTGTCCTTTAAGGAGAAAATTGAAATAGCAAGACATCTTGACAATCTGAATACAGACATTATATATATGCCTGAGATTGTCAACGTAAAGACCGATGTTTTGCTTGTACGTACAATATCTGCATTTGTAAGAAACAGTACAATTTGTGTAAGCGGCGGAATGACAGAGGAGTCAATCGAAACGGCTTGTCTTGCACTTTCGGCGGCAAAGAAAGCAAGACTTCGTATTTGCCTTCCTGTTTCAGTTGTACAGATGGAGTATATCTGTCATAAGAAGATGCCTAAAATGTTGGAGTTGGCAAAGACTCTCTTTACGTATGCATGTGAAAAATGTGAAAATGTTGAATTTGTTGCGATTGATGCAACAAGAGCTGACAGAGAATTTTTGGCTAAGATTATAAAGCTTGCCATTGATTGTAATATAAGAACGGTTACAATAAGCGACGATGAGGGCACAATGCTTCCTGATGAACTGTCGGTGTTTATAAATACACTCAAAGAAGATGTTTCGGAGCTTTCAAAGGTTGATTTTGGTATTATCTGTAAGGACACTATTGGTGTTGCAGTAGCAGGTGCAATAACAGCCGTGAAAAATGGAGTAAATGAAGTTAAGTGCTGCGTTGGAAAGGGAAAGGTAACAGACCTTGACACGTTTGCAGGCATAATAAACAGTTGCGGTAACAGATGTGATGTCTGCTCAGATATAAAGTATAGTGAGCTTCATAGAATAACAAAACAGATAGAATGGATATCAGCGGCGGCAAACAATGAGCAAAGCGATAAGAGAGGCTTTTCGTATGCATCGAACGAAGAAAATATTTCACTGCTCGATATGAGTGCCTCGCCCGATGACGTAAACAGTGCGGTCAAAAAGCTTGGATACGATTTGTCGGATGAAGACGAGAAAAAGGTGTATGATGAATTTAAAAAAGTGGCAGAAAAGAAAAAGGTCGGACTTCGTGAGCTTGATGCGATTGTTGCAAGTGTTGCACTTGAGATATCTTCAACATATAACCTTGTAAGTTATGTTATAAATAATGGAAATATCATTTCTTCCTCAGCCCAGATAAAACTCGAAAGAGAGGGAGAGGAAACACAGGGCGTCTGCATAGGAGACGGGCCTGTTGATGCTTCGTTCAGAGCACTCGAACAGATTATAGGACGCCATTTTGAGCTTGACGATTTCCAGATTCAGTCTATAACAGAGGGACGTGAGGCAGTAGGCTCTGCTCTGGTAAAACTCAGAAGCGGAGGAAAATTCTATTCGGGTAATGGTATTTCAACGGATATTATTGAAGCATCAATAAGAGCATATCTTAGTGCGGTGAATAAAATCGTGTATGAGGAGGTACAGAAATGAAACTTTCGTTTTCAACAAAGGGATGGTACGGACGTACTTTTGATGAGCTTTGCAATATGGCAAAAGACTTTCGCTTTTCAGGAATTGAATTGCACAATATAAATAATAAACTCTTTACAGATAAAGACAGTGCTTTGCAGAGTTATGCAAGTACGATGACAATCAGAAAAATGTTCGAGAAAAAATTGAGCATCCCTTGCCTCGATTGCCTTTGTGACCCTGCGGACAGCAGTAAAAAAGAGCAGTCTGTGCAGGAGACAATGAAATGTATCGAAATTGCGGGAAATCTTCATATACCATATGTCAGACTTCACGCAGTAAATGATAAAGACGGTGCGCTCCAGACGGTTTACGATTTTCTGTCCGAAATGATACCGGTTGCCGAAAAACGTTCTGTGACATTGCTTCTTGAAACAAGTGGTCTTTTCTGCGATACATCAAAGCTTCGCGATATGCTTGATAGTTTTTCAAGAGATAGCCTTGCAGCTCTCTGGGATATGCATTGTCCGTACTTTACTATCGGCGAAAGACCGGAAGACACAATCGAAAACCTTGGTTCATACATAAAGCACGTGCATCTCAAGGACGCAGTAAAGAAAAACGGAAAAATCGAATTCTGTCTTATGGGCGAGGGAGAGCTTCCTATTGACGATATGATTTTTGCACTTCGTTCTGTCAACTATGACGGTTTTGTGTCTCTTGAATGGGACCCGAAATGGTGCGAAGAAATTGACGATATGGAAATTATCCTGTCGCAGTTTGAAACTTATATGAGTAGATACAGTGACACATCAAAGGCAGATAATTCGCTTTATTATAACAGACGCCATACGGGAAAATTTGTGTGGAAAAAAGATTTGCTCATAGACTGTACATTCCCTCAGGTGCTCGACAGAATGGTAGAGGAATTTCCTGACCAGCTTGCGTTTAAATATACCACCTTTGATTATACAAGAACGTATTACGAGTTCAGACAGGATGTTGATACCTTTGCCCGCTCGCTCGTTTCTCTAGGTGTAAAACCTGGCTCTCACGTTGCAGTATGGGCGACAAATGTACCGCAGTGGTATATCGCATTCTGGGCGACGACAAAGATAGGTGCGGTTCTTGTTACTATGAATACCGCATATAAAATTCACGAGGCAGAATATTTACTTAAGCAGTCAGATACACATACAATCATAATGGTTGATGGGTACAGAGACTCAAATTATTCTCAGATTATAGCCGAGCTTTGCCCCGAGCTTGAAAATACAAAAAGCGGCGAGCCGCTTCACAGTAAGAGACTGCCGTTCCTCAGAAATGTAATTACAGTAGGATTTAAGCAAAAGGGTTGTCTTACATGGGAAGAAGCTGTTGCAAGAGCAGATATGGTACCTGTGGAAGAAGTGTACAGACTTGCATCAAACGTCGATAAAGATGACGTTTGTAATATGCAGTATACTTCGGGAACAACGGGCTTTCCCAAAGGTGTTATGCTTACACACTATAACGTTGTAAATAACGGAAAATGTATAGGCGACAGAATGGATTTGTCAACTGCAGACAGAATGATGATACAGGTGCCCATGTTCCATTGCTTTGGAATGGTTCTTGCCATGACTGCGAGTATGACACATGGTGCAACTATACTGCCGCTTCCGTATTTTTCACCCAAACCTGCACTTGAGTGTATAAACTCAGAGAGAATTACAGCTTTCCATGGCGTTCCGACTATGTTTATAGCACTGCTTGAACACGAGGACTTTGAAAAGACAGATTTTTCATATATGAGAACGGGAATAATGGCAGGAAGCCCTTGCCCGATATCCGTTATGCAGGACGTCGTAGACAAAATGCATATGGATGAGATAACAATAGTATACGGACAGACAGAGGCATCGCCCGGTTGTACTATGAGTTCAACAGACGATCCTATCGAAGTAAGAGTCGGAACCGTCGGCAGAGCACTTCCTGAAATCGAGTGTAAAATCATCGATCCCGAAACCGGAAAGGAATGTCCGGATGAGGTAACAGGCGAATTTGTCGCACGTGGTTACAACATAATGAAAGGCTATTATAAGATGCCAAAGGCAACCTCGGCTGCAATAGATGCTGATGGCTGGCTGCATACAGGAGACCTTGCCTGCAGAACGCCTGAGGGTAACTTCCGTATTACAGGCAGACTTAAGGATATGATAATCAGAGGCGGAGAAAATATATATCCTAAGGAAATTGAGGAGTTCATCTATACGCATCAAAAGGTGAAGGACGTGCAGGTAATAGGCGTTCCCGATGAACAGTATGGTGAAGAAATAATGGCTTGTATAATACTCAAGGAAGGGGAAAATGTCACTGAGTCAGAAATGAAAGAGTATATAAATGCTCATATGGCAAGACATAAAGTACCCAAGTACATTGATTTTGTAACAGAGTTCCCGATGAATGCTGCAGGTAAGATATTGAAGTATAAGATGCGTGAGATGGCCGTTGAAAAGTACGGACTTCAGAAAGCTCAGAGCGTGGAGACAGCGTAAATGGTAGCAGATAAATTTTATACTATTGATGCACATTGTCACATCTATCCGGAAAAAATTGCACAAAGAGCGGTTCATGGTACAGATACCTTTTACGGAGCAACTTCTCAGTGCCACGGAACGTCAGCTGACCTTGTCAGTCGTGGCAGCAAAGCCGGAGTTGACCATTTTGTTGTGCAGTCGGTTGCAACCTCGCCACTTCAGGTAAAGAGTATAAATGAGTTTATAGCAAATGAGGTTAAAAACTCAAATGGACTGTTTACGGGACTTGGAACACTTCACCCTGAAAGTACGGATATAAATGGAGACCTTGAGCATATACTGGAACTCGGACTTAAGGCAGTCAAGCTTCACCCAGATATTCAGAACTTCAAGATAGATGACCATAGAAATCTTACAATATACGAGCTTTGTGAGGAAAAAGGTATTCCTATCCTTATGCATACGGGCGATAGCAGGTTTGATAATTCAAATCCAAACAGACTGTATCCTGTTATGAAGATATATACAGAGCTTGTGGTTGTTGCCGCACATCTTGGTGGATGGTCTGTCTGGGACAGTGCAGTAGAATGTTTGCCTGAGCTTAAGAATCTGTATGTTGATTGTTCGTCATGCTTTCCGTTTATTGAAAAGCAAAAAGTTTGCGACATAATCAAGATTTATGGTGCAGACAGAGTTTTGTTCGGTACGGACTATCCCATGTGGGAGCCTGAAAACGAAATACAAACACTTTTGTCGCTTGGTTTTTCCAATGACGATTATAAAAAAATCTTTGCACAGAATGCAAAGAAAGTGTTTGGAATACAGTAAAAATCAAATCCGAAGATGCGTTAAAGCATCTTCGGATTTTTCTGTTTTAGGTTGTTAGTTTTTGGCTTTTGTGTCGCAGTAAATACAGCGATAAGTGCCGCAAGTTTTGTCTGTGAGCTTGAAAATCTTTTTGATGTCCTGCTCGGTCGAGGTTATGCATCTTGGGTTTTTGCAGACAAGAATGTCTGTTAGAACTTCGGGAAGTTCCAGATGCTTTTTCTCGGCAACCTTGCCGTCTCTGACAATGTCAACTGTGATGTGGGGACTTATAAAACCGAGAACATCAAGGTTTATGTCAATAATACAGTCAATTTTAATTATATCCTTTTTACCCATTTTTCTGCTTGAGACATTCTTTAAAATTGCTATAGTGCAGTCAAGCTTGTCAAGGGAAAGCATATGATATATTTCCATAGCCTTGCCGCTTGTTATGTGGTCTATTACAATTCCGTTTTTTACCGAATCAACTCTCATTTGCTTTCCACCTCCAAAAGCTTTAAGATAAGTGCCATACGGATATACTTTCCGTATTTTGCCTGTTTGAAATAACAAGCACGTTCATCACTGTCAACGGAGGTTGAAATCTCGTTAACTCTTGGCAGTGGATGAAGGATTTTCATATCGCTTTTGGCTGTTATCAGCTTTTCGGGAGTTAAAATGTAACTGTCTTTAAGACGAACATAATCCTCCTCGTTAAAGAATCTTTCTTTTTGAACTCTTGTCATATAAAGAATGTCAAGCTCAGGCATTGCCTTGTCAAGAGAATTTGTCTGGGTATAGGAAATACCCTTGTCCTTTATGTGAGCCTGCTTTACATAACTTGGCAGTTTCAGTTCTTCGGGCGAAATAAGAACAAACTTTGTGTTCTCATAACGGGAAAGAGCGGCAATAAGAGAATGAACGGTTCTTCCGAATTTAAGGTCGCCGCAAAATCCTACAGTAAGGTCTGAAAGACGTCCTTTTTCACGACTGATTGTAAGAAGGTCAGTAAGAGTTTGTGTTGGATGATTGTGACCGCCGTCACCTGCATTTATGATTGGAACTTCGCTTTTCATAGATGCAACAAGTGGTGCACCCTCTTTTGGATGACGCATAGCTATTATGTCAGCATAACCGCCAACAACGGCTATTGTGTCAGAAACACTCTCGCCCTTGGCTGCAGAGCTTGAAGTCGCCTCGGAAAATCCAAGGACATTTCCGCCAAGCTCCATCATTGCCGCCTCAAAGGAAAGACGTGTACGGGTTGATGGCTCAAAGAAAAGTGTTGCCAGCTTTTTGTAACGGCACTTTTCTCTGTATAAATCAGGGTTGTCCATTATGTCGCAAGCTTTTTCTATGAGCTCGTCTATTTCCTCGACTGATAAATCAAGTATATCAATCAGATGCTTCATTTGTTGCCTCCGGAAATCCAGCTTTCGTCAGAGGGATTGTCTCTGAAAGCGATAAGCCTTGAAATATCGGATTGTTCAATATAGTTTTCGTCGGCTGCGATTTTTGCAATTACGTCAAAGCAAGTAAGGCTTATATTTTTAACGTTTGCAGCAGCCAGTTTTTCAATACCTTTTTTCATACCATAAGTGAAGATGCTGACAATACCGAGCACCTCTGCACCGGCTTGTCTTAAAGCCTCAACAACTTCGATAACGCTTGAACCGGTTGAAATAAGGTCTTCTACAACAACAACTTTCTGTCCCTTTTCGAGCCTTCCTTCAATCTGGTTACCTCTGCCGTGGTCCTTTGCTCCCGAACGGACATATCCCATAGGCATACCCAGTAAATGAGCAGTTATTGCAGCGTGAGCAATACCTGCAGTTGAAGTTCCCATAAGAACCTCGGCATCGGGATAGTTTTCTTTTATAGTCTGTGCAAGTGCGTTTTCAACGTCGTCTCTTACCTTTGGTGCAGTGAGAGTAAGACGGTTGTCGCAGTAAATAGGACTTTTAATGCCACTTGCCCAGGTAAAAGGCTCGTTGGGACGGAAAAATACAGCTTTTATTGATAATAAATCTTTTGCGATAGTTTCCTGAATGTTGTTCATTTTTATGCTTCCTTTCAATCCACAAATTCGTTTATACATCTTTCATAAGCTGCAACCGGATCGCTTGCAGCAGTTATAGGCCTGCCGACAACAATGTAGTCGCTTCCGATTTGCTTTGCCTGTGATGGAGTCATAATTCTTTTCTGGTCACCGACATCACCGTCTGCAAAGCGAACACCGGGAGTAACTGTAAGAAAATTCTTTCCACAAATTTCGTGTACTTTGCCCGCTTCAAGAGGGGAACATACAACACCGTCAAGACCGGCATCACTTGCTCTTTTTGCATAATGCATAACAACCTTGTCAATAGGCTCGGCAATGAGAAGGTCACGTTCCATGCTTTCCTGGTCGGTTGAAGTAAGCTGAGTTACTGCAATTAAAAGCGGACGTGTTCCGTCAGGACGAGTTAAGCCCTCAATAGCAGCTGTCATCATCGGCAAAGTGCCGGAAGCGTGAAGATTGCACATATCAACATCAAGGTTTGAAAGTACATTCATAGCTTTTTTGACTGTGTTGGGAATATCGTGTAATTTAAGGTCAAGGAAGATTTTGTGTCCTTTTTCCTTTATTTCACGGACAATACTCGGTCCTTCTGCGTAAAATAATTCCATACCGATTTTAACATATGGTTTTTTGTCACCAAAGCGGGATAAAAAATCCATCACCTGAGCTTTGCTTGAAAAATCGCAAGCAATAATAACGTCCTTACCCATTGTGAGCTCCTCCTATAATATCCTTTAAACTTTTTATGTTGTACTGCTGCATAACAAGCGGCAGTTCTTCTATTATATCTTTGCAGATGTAGGGGTCAACAAGATTTGCAGCACCAATTTGCACTGCAGTTGCACCTGCAAGCATCATCTCAATAACGTCTTTTGCACTTGAGACACCACCCATACCGATTATGGGTATTTTGACAGCATCGTATACCTGATAAACCATTCTTAAAGCCACGGGAAATATTGCAGGACCTGAAAAACCACCCATTTTGTTTGCAATAACGGGTTTTTTAGTCTTTAAGTCAATACGCATACCGAGCAGTGTGTTAATCATGCTTATTCCGTCGGCACCGGCATCCTCACAAGCCTTTGCAATTTCAACTATGTCCGTAACATTAGGACTAAGCTTTATATAGACAGGCTTTGTGCATACTTTCTTGACAGCCCTTGTAACCTCATAAGCAGAACCAGCACTTGTGCCAAAACTCATTCCGCCACCGTGAACGTTGGGGCAGCTTATGTTTACCTCGATAATTCCAACCTGACTCTGACTGTCAAGCTTTTGACAGGTTGAAACATATTCTTCAAGTGAAAACCCACCGACATTTGCTATAACGGGTTTTTTGAAACACGCCGAAAGCTTTGGAAGCTCCTCTGCTATAACCTTGTCAACACCAGGATTTTGTAGTCCCACACTGTTTATCACTCCACTTGTGCATTCGGCAATTCTGGGGGTGGGGTTCCCAAAACGCTCATTTTCTGTTGTTCCCTTGAAGGAGAAAGAGCCGAGAATGTTTATGTCGTAAAGCTCTGCAAATTCGTATCCGTAACCGAAAGTTCCGCTTGCGGGGATAATGGGATTGTCGAGATCAAACCCACTTAAAGTAACTTTTGTGTTTACCATATTATTTCACCTTTCTCAAGCACAGGACCGTCCTTGCAGATTCGTTTGTTTTTGTATTTTGTCTTACACGAGCAACCCATACACGCTCCAAAACCACAACCCATACGCTCTTCAAAGCTGAATTGTCCGTCTGTCTTGCTCATATCGTAAACCGCCTTTAACATTGGCTCTGGACCGCAAGTGTAAAAATAAGAGTAGTCTAAGTTTTTCATACAATCCGTGACAAAACCACGCTCGCCGTAACTTCCGTCGGCTGTTGTGATATAAACTTTTGCACCGAGCTCTGTAAATTCCTTTTCTCCAAAGACATCTTCTTTTGAATTAAACCCGAGTATAACACTTACATCCTTGCCGCTTGCAATAAGGTCTTTGCATAGCTTGTACATAGGAGGCACGCCCACTCCACCACCTATGAGCAGCGGAGTCTGTCCGGCAGGAGCTAAGTTGTATCCATTTCCAAGTCCGGTGAGAATGTCAAGCTTTGTACCGCTTTGATATTTGCTCATTTTTCTTGTGCCTTCACCGACGATTTTGTAAATAAGCGTAAGACTGTCTTTGTCGTAGTCGCAAACAGAAATAGGACGGCGAAGAAAAAGCCCATCTAATTTTATGTTTACAAACTGTCCGGGAAGTGTTATGTCGTCAGTGTTGCCACTAAGCGTCATATACATTACGTCTTTTGCAATCACTTTGTTTTGTACTATAGTAAATATTTCTTGCTTCATTGTTCTACCTCATAAAATAACTTTTGTCTGCATAGACGATTTTTGAGTTTTTTACTGTGAGAACGCATCTTCCGTATAGCTTTGTATCCGCAAACGGAGTGCTTTTTCCCTTTGATAAAAACTCGTCGGGATTTACTGTGAATTCTTTGTTTAAATCCCATATTGAAAAATCAGACCGCGAAATTTTCAAACCAAAACGTTTTACAGGATTTGTGCTCATAAGCTCTATTTGTCTGTCAAGCGTGATGATTCCGTTTTTAACAAGATGAGTGTAAATTGCAGAAAATGAGGTTTCAAGACCAACAACACCCATAAGACTCTTTTCAAGTCCTTTTGACTTTTCTTCAAGACTGTGTGGAGCGTGGTCGGTTGCTATCATATCAATAGTACCATCTTTTATACCCTCGATAAGTGCAAGTCTGTCGCTTTCATCACGTATGGGAGGATTCATTTTGAAACGTCCGTCTTCTTTAAGGTCGGCGTCGCTGAATACAAGATAGTGCGGAGCAGTCTCGCACGTTATGTCAAGCCCGTCCTTTTTTGCTTTTCGTATTAAATTTACACTTTCCTTTGTCGAGATGTGACATACGTGATAGGCACAGCCTGTTTTTCGTATAAGCTCTATGTCACGTGCGATAGGACTATACTCGCTTTCGCTGCAGATACCTCTGTGAGAGTGCGTTTTTGCATATACTCCGTCGTGAATATAGCCGCCACCGAGTAAATTGTTGTCCTCGCAGTGTGCCACGATTATTTTGCCAAGCCC
The DNA here is from genome assembly GCA_045631825.1 of Eubacteriales bacterium. GTDB lineage: Bacteria > Bacillota > Clostridia > Oscillospirales > CAG-382 > UMGS1387. Next base: position 11,758 of record JAZQVQ010000294.1, read on the forward strand.
TTTTGCCCTAAGCATAGCCTTTTCCATAACGTCGGGGTTTTGAACACCACGTCCGTCGTCGGAAAAACCTGCAACAAATTCACACATAGAATTCATATCCGAAAGCTCATTCCCAAGCTGACCTTTTGTAATAGAGGCATAGGGAACAACATCAATTACTGCATTTTCCTTTATGTTGTCAAGTAAAAGCTTTAGATTTTCCATACTGTCGGGGACGGGAGAAAGGTTTGGCATACAACAAACCGACGTAAATCCGCCTCTTGAAGCGGCAAGCGTACCTGTTTTAACCGTTTCCTTATAAGAAAATCCCGGCTCTCGAAGATGAACGTGTACATCTGCAAAACCAGGAAAAATATAGCAATTTTCTAAAAATGAAAAGAAAGATTCCGATAGAGAGTTTTTAAGGGTGATGTCGGAATTTATAGCACATTTCAATATGTCAATAATACTTTTGCTCACTCTGTAATTCATTTGTATCTCCTTAAAAACAAAAACTGCCCTGACGGCAGTCTGATAACAATACTCATAAAATAACACAGAATCAAAAAGCGAAATAAACAAGCATTTCACTTAATCCAAACGTGCTGTATTTATTATCATCTTGCCGACATCTCTGTGTCGGTCTTAAAGACCTTTTTATCCTTAATATGATACCATACTTTTTAAAGCTTGTCAAGGATTGAGGTGCTTAAAATAACAACAAAATTTATGCGGTTATGTTAGGGCATAAAGTAACAAAACACACGCTGTAACATAAAATACAATGAAGAAAATGTTTTCTTCAGAAAGGAAATTGATATGGATACAAACAACAGAGGTTCTGTTAAATCAGGACTTGAAAATACACAGACAGAGCAAAACCTGAAAAAAGGTTTTGAGGGCGAAGCAAACGCTTATACTAAATATAAATTGTTCGCACAGCAGGCAAGAAAAGAGGGACTTCCCGTTATCGCAAAACAGTTTGACGATATAGCAGATAACGAAATGCACCACGCTGAGATGTGGCTGGGCTACACAAACGGGCTTGGTACAACAGACCAGAATCTCAGAGAAGCTCTGGCGGATGAACGTCGTGACGGCGAGATTAACTATCCTGAATTTGCAAAACAGGCAGATAAGGAAGGCTTTGGCGAAATTGCAGAGAAGTTCAGACTGACCGCCCAGACGGAAAATACACATGCGAATACTTATTCGAATATTCTTAATGAAAGGGAAGATAACGGAAACAGTACGGGAGAAGTTGAAAGCTGGGAGTGCGTCAACTGTGGTTACCGTTTTGAAGGAGATACTCTCCCTGAAAGATGCCCGCTTTGCAGTTACCCCAGAGAATATATGCGAAAGAATAATATGGCATAAAGTATACTTGTATACAAAATTCGTTGAAGCGGTACATATTACTAAACAAAGTGTACCGCTTTGATTATGTCAATTTTTCCCCAATAATAGCACAAAAAGATATGTATAAAAGCATTAGTGAGAATGACAAGTTTGCTCGTGACGATAACAGAAATAGACTTACGCAAATAAGTATAATTACAGATATGCGTGAAACTGTTTTTGTAACATAATAAGCTTTGTTCGGAGAGATATAGATGCATAAAACCTTTTCCAAAACCCTTCCGCCGTCAAAAGCTCTTATGGGTAGTAAATTTGTCACTCCTAAAAAAGCGTTACAAAATAGTAAAAACAACAAATGCCTCGTGTAAATCGCTTTTAGAATAGGTAATGTAAGAATGCATACAAGAAAATTGGAAATACATCCCGATACCAGAATTAAAGCCTCACACAGATAGGGCAGGTGACTTGTGCTTGTCTGGATAGTTACGCCAAAAGGGTATACCTGTATACAATTAATGTTGCAACCAAACAGTCTCATACATAAAATGTGCGATAACTCGTGAATAATGATAGAGAAAAGTAAAATAGAATTGTATCCACTTGCGTCCGAGAATAAGAAAAAAGAGAAGGCGATAACGACAAATATGCTTATTTTCACTTTCGAGTGAAAAAATAAAAGCATAGCATTCGAGTCAATTCGCATAGAATCTTAAAGTGTCAATGTATTTGTTTTCTAACTTCTGGGCTAAATCGGAGAAAGTGTAGTTGCAGCTTGTCAACTTTGAGTCAAAAGAGCCGACTGTTATAGTGGCTCTTTTTTTGTATTCTTTGACAAGAAGCGTGCAAATAAGTAAGAAGACACAGGCGAAAATTTGAATGACTATGTTGCTGGTTTTAAAGAATTTCAAATGTTGTCACCCCATAAGTTTTGTTTTGTATTATCATCTTATTTGTACAAAATTGCTTTTATACCCGAAAAAATAAAAATAACCTTTGATTTTTCCATAAATGCCTTGACATTTTTACTTTGACGTGGTATAATCAATCCGTTACATAAAAATCGGGGTGTGGCTCAGCTTGGTAGAGTGCTTGGTTCGGGACACGGTACTATTCAATTCATTAGTATTAAGCCGAACTCCCACAAACCTTTTAACACCGCCACTTTATGGCGACTTAAAAAACAAAATACATGTGGTCAAACAAGTTTTGACCACATGTTATCCCAGAGACACTGGAATATAGAAAAAACTAAATATTTTATTTCGGGATATAGCGCAGTTTGGTAGCGTGCTTCGTTCGGGACACGATACTAACCAATTCATTAGTATTAAGCCGAACGCCCACAAACCTTTTAACACTGCCACTTTACGGCGACCTAAAAAACAAAATACATGTGGTCAAATCAGTTTTGACCACATGTTATCCCACAGATATGGGAATATAGAAAAAACTAAATATTTTATTTCGGGATATAGCGCAGTTTGGTAGCGTGCT
>JAZQVQ010000295.1:0-1980 GCA_045631825.1 Eubacteriales bacterium
CATGCAAGGGGTCACTGGTTCGATTCCAGTTGTCTCCACCAACAAAAAAGCCTAATTTGTCTACCGACAAATTAGGCTTCAGACCACTGACAAAGCTTATCTCAAGCAAGGGATAAGCTTTGTTTTTTGTTACAGAAAAGAATAAAGGCAAGAAAGTCGGAGGGGTTTCCCCAGCATAGGTTGGCTATTTTCTTCATATTCTGCACCGCGGCAGTGAGGAGGCACTGCTCGGCAACCTTAGAAAGCCCCCGCATACGGCAATAACGGAGACCGTGTAATTCCTTGGAATCGGCAAAGCTACGCTCCACCGTTTCTTTTCTTCTCTTGTAAATCTTCTTACCCTTTTCCGTATGGGTGAATTCATACGCCATATCCTTGTAATCTTCCCATACGTGACGGCGTAAGCTCTTTCTTTCTTGCTTCGCACTTAAACATTCCTCCCTTCTCGGACAGCTTGCACATCTGTCACCTTTGCATTTGTATTCCTTGTAACCGTTTCTATCAGTGGTTACATATTCCAGATATTTATGCTCGGGGCAGATATATACGTCCCATTCGGGGAGATAATGAAATTTGTATTTACCGTATTTACCTTTCTGTTGGCATCCTCTTCGCTTTCCCATTGCAGCCTGTATGCCCATGTCGTATAGATATTTGCAAATGTTTGAAACGTTGTATCCTGCGTCAAGACCTACGTATTTTACGTCGAATTCGAATTTATCGATTTGGGTTCTCAGCCTTCCAAGATAAGGTTTTACATCGTTGGTGTTACCGGGAGTCACGAATACGTCTGTTATAATGTTGTTTTTACTGTCAACGGTTCTGTGATCAAGATAGAAAAAGCCCTGCGGTTTGCCGTCTCTGTGCATAAAGCCGCTGTCGGGATCTGTCGTGCTTACCTTGATCGTCTTAAGCTCATCACTACCGCTGCTTGTACTGCCGCCTTGACTGTCATCGTCAAAATAGTTTTCTTTTTCTTCTTCGCTATCGTCCTTCAATTCGTCGCCATCGAATTTCAAAGGCTTTTTGCCGTGCGCAACGCGATCTTCGTTGATGGCGCGGTTCAGATCATCTATGTAGTCTTTGGCTTCAACTTTTGCTTGTTTTTCTACAAACTTGTTCTTATTGGCATTGGCTTTCAAATGCGTGCTGTCCGAATAGAGTATCTTTCCACCGACAAGTCCTTTTGCCATTGCCTGACGTACGATCTCGTCGAATATTTGTTGAGGAATATCTGTGCCGTTGTATCTGCGAAGTCTGTTTTGCCATATTACACTCACATCGGGGAGCTTTTCGGTCAGATCATATCCTATGAACCAACGGTATGCTACGTTAACTTCAATCTCTTTGAGCAATCTTGTTTCGCTTCGGATACCATACAAATATCCTATGAAAAGCATACGGAAAAGAACCTCCGGTTCAATGGCGGGGCGTCCGTTATTCTCACAATAATAAGGCTTGCAGATCTTGTTGATGAAGCTGAAATCTATTGCCTTATCGATCTTTCGCAGAAGATGATCCTTCGGCACAAGTTCTTCCAATATTACAAATTCAAGTTTATTTTGCTTTCCTGTTCTTTCTGTAAACATAGGTGTTTCTCCTTGCTTTTTATTTCACCTATATTATACCATATTTTACTTCTTTTGTGAAGACGTATTTTTTATTTTATATTAAAAAGGCTCGAAACTGTTGTTTCGAACCCTTTGTCAGTGGTCTGAAGCGATGCAGAAAATGCATCGCTTATTTTGTATATAGTTTTATGGATTGCAAACCGCTTTTCATAACAGCGTACCGTAAATGCCTGTTGTACATAAAAGGACATTTGACGAGCTTTGCGAATATTTTTACACGTAGAGAAAATAACTTCTTTGAGTAAATTTTTATTGCTTCTTTTTCCGATAAGTTCAAGGATCTCGCAAGATAATATGCACTTTGCATAGCATAGCTCATTCCTTCCAGAGAGCTTGGACTGATAAGCCC
>JAZQVQ010000296.1:0-1525 GCA_045631825.1 Eubacteriales bacterium
TGTATTCTGTCGGTGTGTCACCGCTTATGAATTCCCATTGGAATGTTTCTTTGTTGAATTTGAGTGTTAATATTTTCTCGTCTATATCTCTGCCTCGTACAAATAAATTAGCAGAGAGCGACGAGATTTCCGTCTTGTGAAGAACGTACGAACTATCGGCGGCACCTGTAAGTCCTGTGGAGCCGCTTATCATCAAGTGAGGGTCTGCATTTTTTTGCTTGCGCAAGTGTTGGACTGCGATGATGGCGATGCCGGATTCGTCTGCAATTTCTTTTATCGAAGTGATGTCGCGGTAGTCGCTGGCGTAAAAGTTTGTGTCGCCGGAGGTTGTCCTGACTTTTTGCAGTGTGTCGATGACTATTAAGTTTGTGTCGGGGTGTGCATCGATGAATTGTATTATCTGCTTGTCCAGTCCTTCGGAAAGTGTTTTTGACATTATAGCGAAGTGCAAGTTGTCGGGTGCGTCTTCGGTGAGTTCGGAAAGTCTTGTTTGTATTCTGTTGTAGCTGTCTTCGAGACAAAGATAGAGCACTGTGCCTTTGGATGTTTCGTAGTCCCAAAAGGGTTCGCCTTTGGAAACTTGCAGACAGAGATGGAGTAATAACCAAGATTTTCCAATTTTGGGTTGTCCGGCTAAGATGTGAAAGCCTTGCGGAATCAATCCTTTGACTATGAATTTAGTGGGTGGTAAGTTGAGATCGAGGAGCTGGGCTCCGCTAAAGGTTTTTAAGTTTTCTGTTGACAATTAATAATTTCTCCTTTCGTATGGGAATAAAATAATTTGTGCGTTCAGAGGACGCGAAGTATCTCGCAGCATAAATCTTGTGACTTCTTTCACAAGAACAAGCATCATATATGTCCTAGCAAACATCAGTTCCAGCTTGAAAGAACATATCCCGTTTCTTTGGTGGGCCGCTTATGCGGAAGTATCATTAATGCCTTACGCGGTGTCATGGCTAATCAAAATATGCTGTTGTTGTTTTGATTTCTCTGCAAGGTTTATCGCTCGCTCGTTTTGAGGTCGTGGCGTCCTTTAGAGTCAGCTTTTCCTTTCGGTCCGGTAAGTTTATGACTCGGCATCCTCACTTATTTAGTTTTCAAGGTTCGGGAGAAGTTTTATTTTTCTTCTCATTCCTTATATGGCAATTTTTTTGATTTTGTACCATAAGGTTTTGGAAAATTTTTAAAAGTTGCGTTTGGTGGTTTGAGGGGGCGAAATTCGCTCCACAGGCGGCCAAACAGGGCGAGAAAAAAGAATATCGGACACGGAGTCGATAGCGGACGCATTTGGCTGTTTGGGGGGCGACAGTGGTTATTAGGTTTTGCGTTACAATAAAATGTTCTCCTTTCAAAAAGTCTTTACACTTATATGTATTTTTAGAGGGGTAAAATCCAAGGTGTTTTTGCGAAATTTTTATTTTGCAGTATGAATGTTTATAAAAATTTCTTATTTGAGGTATTATTTTTGCTTGGATGCCCAAAAATCGCTTCACAGGCGGGTAAACAGGGTGAATGGTGGGAAAGG
>JAZQVQ010000297.1:0-3246 GCA_045631825.1 Eubacteriales bacterium
AGAAACTTATCAAGGGTTAGCCCTGCTACTCTAAAAAAGAACCGGGCGTTGATCAACGCCAGACCTAAAAAAGTTTTAAATTTTAAAAATCCACTAGATTTATTTGAGGATTCTATCAATAAGTGTTGCACTTAGTTTGACAAATCATCGTCTTTTAACCCAATCTTGTCCTGACAAAACCACAGCCACGGCAAAAGTCCATAACAGCATGTCCGTTTTTAAATCCGTCGGAGATTTTTGCCACAAGCTCGCCGTTTAATATTTCATCAAGATTATCGGTGAAAATGTTGCCGAGGTTTATGTTTCCATCGCAGTCTATACAACACGGTACAACAGTTCCGTCGCAAAGCACTCCCACCTGGTCACGAAGTCCGTAGCAACGTACTTTCCCTTGTGTCTTTTCGCACCGCCACTGGAAACGCTCGGCATTTTCGACAAACAGTTTTGGAAGTATCCTGGTTCCTCTGGGATTTTGTACCCAGTCACCGTCGCAAAAATATTGTTTTGCACGCTGTAAAATCTCATCATTCAACGTGTTCTGCCCGTATTTTTTACCACTGTCGCCGTTCCACAATCTCATAACACAGACAATACCTTTTTCCGAGGCACTTTTGCAAAAATCAAAGCATCCGTCAAGGTATTCTTCAAAATTTCCGCCATTATTTGCCTCGAAGGAATGAAGCGAAACATTGACCTTGAAAAGCACGTCGCTATTTAACAGCACGTGCTTTTGCTTTTGAAACAGTGTTCCGTTGGTGGTTATTATAACCTTAAACCTTTCTGTTTTACATACACTGAGAATTTCGCAAAGCTCAGGGTGCAAAAGTGGCTCGCCAAGCACGTGAAGATAGATAAAATCCGTATAGGGTTTTAATTTTTTTGCACAATGCGTAAATCGCTCAACGCTCATAAATTCGCTTTTTCGGTCTGTACCCTTACAAAACGAACAGGACAGATTACAAACGTTTGTTATTTCAACATAAGCCTTTGCAAACCTTTTTGTCATAACCAAAATCCATTCCTTTATTCTCTGTGCGACGGTGTGAAAGTCTTTATTGCCGACAAAAACGTTCCCGAATGTCCGTTCATCGCTCTGTGCGAAAAAAATCGGGGTCCTCCACTTGTCTTTGTACAGCAGGTACAAAGCCTTGATACGTCTATATTCTCCTGCCTTACTCCAAAATGCAAAAGAAGCTCTCTGTTTACACCTGCAAGGTCAAGCTTGTATTTTTGTTCGCCGTCTCTTATGCAACTAAATTCCAAAACTTTATCAAGCGATGTTAACCCTTTTTTGTCAAAAAGATACTTTGTTTCTTTATAAACCATCTCTCCGACCTCATAACAACACTTGTCTATACAAGGGCCTATTGCACACACAACATTTTCAGGCTTTACATCCATCTGCAACAGTGCATTTGTCACAATATCCCCGACTGTTCCCCGCCAACCCGCGTGGACAGAGCATACATTTCCGTTTGAAATATCCGCCATAAGTATCGGAACACAGTCTGCAGTTTTTACGCAGGCAGTGTCTACTTTTTCTCTGTCGCTCAAGATAAAAACTCCGTCATAAGCGTAGTCTTTGTCACTATCGGGATATATGCCTCTGCCCGAATCGCAGTCACAAGCCTGCAAAATTTCGCATCCGTGTACCTGTTTTGCACAAACAGCACTATCCGGACTTGAATTTATTGCCGACAATGCAATACTGAAATTTTTAAACACATTTTCTCTTTTATCCGTAAAACCGTCTGTGTTTTTTCTTGCATAGCTTACATTGAGACTTTCAAAGCATCCGTGGCTTACACCGCCTGAGCGTGTGCAAAACAGGTGGGGAATGTTATGACAATCCAAAACGGAACTTGTGTAAAATTCTAATTCTTTTACATTATGCTTTACAAAAATTTTAACCCCTCCGTTCTGCTTTATTATATAACAACAACCTTGAAACTTATGATTTGGTCACAGAAAATATAAAACTCGCTTACCTGGTTTTGCAGGGACATATCACAAATTACGTCAGAAATTCATATCGACAATTTCAGGCTTTACTTAAAATCATTGTACCACACTGCCCGTTTTACGTCAAGAAGTTTGGGACAAATCCTGCGGGGCGATATATTTTTACGATTAAAAGGCATTTTCCTTTATGTTTTTTCATAAGTATTTATCAAAAACATTATTTTTTACAAAGGAGCATTTTTATGCCTTTTAACATAACCTCAAAACCCGTTTCAATACGTGAAAACATCTGCTCTGACGGAAAAACACTTGTGACAAAAAACATAAAATACCCCCACTTTGAATACAACGGAGAAAACAAAAAGGTATCAGTGCTCTGCGGTAAGATGAACCGCTTTTACAAAGATGCCGGAACTCAGTATGACTCATACGCCCAAAAGACTATGGCAAAAAAGGCGAAAAAACAGTTTTCTCCCTCTTTTAAGCCCTGGGGTGCCATTATGAATTACTATGTCTGCTATTGCGACGACGACATAATAAGCGTTGTTGTGGACGTTTCATTTTTTGACGGAAATGTTTTTTTCTCAAACAGAATAAGCCACACGTGGAGCGTTTCAAAATCTGCCCTTTTGCCTCCGTCTTATTTTATAAGACAAGGAAGCAAGGTTTCAAAATATGTAAAATCAGAATTACTGACACAGCTTAGAAAAAACAGAGAAAATACCTCGTTTGAATATTTTTCTGACTGTGAAAAACAGTTTTTAAAGCACTTCCGTCTCAATCAATTTTACTTTGTTCCTGCCGGCATTGCCTTTTACATAGATGCAGGAATTCTCTCGTCTGTCAAAAACGGACCGTCTGTTTTTATCATGGATTATGCAAAAGCCGACGGTTTTTTGAAATTTTGCCCTGTAATTACTAATAAAGAGAGAAATTTACTGCAGTTATAAGGATACAATGTAAACAAAATTAAAACATTTGTTGTTTTTTAAGGCTAAGGGCACGAAAATATGATATACTAATCGTAATATGTCTTTCTATACATAAAAATGGTGATTTGAGTATTGCAAGTTAAAATATTCACCCATTTAATACAAAAACAAAAGTCTAAATATCTGGAGAGAAAAAATGTCAAAATACATAGAAAAAGTCGAGAATATGACGCTGCCTGCAATTGGTTTGCGTGGTCTTGTCATTTTTCCCGGCGTACCCACAAGCTTTGAAATAAACAACAAACGTTCCGTAAAAGCCATGCAGCAAAGCTCGCTTTACGGTGGAAACGTA
>JAZQVQ010000298.1:0-12215 GCA_045631825.1 Eubacteriales bacterium
TTTACGCAGCCGTCAATATAGCAGGCGTGCAAAAGCACGCAAGCGGCAAAGCCGCAAAGACTTGCAAGGCAAGGCTAACTGGATATATTATACCATAAGTAAAAATGCTTGCTTGCAAGGGCATTTTTACGCAGCCGTCAATATAGCAGGCGTGCAAAAGCACGCAAGCGGCAAAGCCGCAAAGACTTGCAAGGCAAGGCTTACTGCATATATTATACCACGAAATATGGTACTATTCAATAGATTTTGGATAAGTTAATTTAATAACAAAGTTTACAGTATTTGCCTAAATTTACGTAAGACTATTGATTTATTCTATGTTATGATATATACTTTTATCAGTGCCGGAAAACAGGAATAGCACACAAAAAGTAAAAATAAAATCATAAAATAAATTGTCAGAAAAGGAAACGGGAAAGGTAATGTATATAGATAAGACTCTTTATAAAGGAAGACCGACAGATAAAAGAACACAAACAGAAAATGCAGTGTATGACCTTCTTGATAAACTTTGCATAGAATACGAAAGGCTCGACCATGATGCCACAGCAACCATTGCAGAGTGTGAACACATAGACGAGCTTTTGGGTATTAAAATATGTAAAAATCTGTTTTTGTGTAATTCTCAGAAAAGTAGCTTTTACCTGCTGATGATGCCGGGACAAAAACCGTTTAAGACAAAGGATTTGTCGCATCAGATAGGCTCATCAAGACTTTCCTTTGCACCTGAGAAATTTATGAAAGAATACCTTGGACTTTTGCCGGGGTCCGTGAGTATTATGGGACTTATGAATGATACGCATAATAAAGTAAACCTCATTATCGATGAGGACGTTTTAAAGGAAGAATATATAGGCTGTCATCCTTGTGTAAATACATCGAGCCTTAAAATTAAGACAAAGGACGTTACAGAAAAATTCCTCCCCGCAGTAAATCACTATTACAGCGTTGTCAAACTGTAATTATCTTTTAAGTTCGGCAAGTAAGCTTTCGGGACTGTCCGCTATCACATCGGCTTTGCACTCTAAAAGCTCGGCAACAGAGCCGTAACCAAAGCTTACACCTATCGAGTAAAGCCCATTTTTCTTTGCACCGATAATGTCGTGCATCCTGTCACCGACCATAACGGTTTTGTCTTTTTGAAAAATTCCCACACTGTCAAGGGCGTATTTTATAACCTCAGCTTTGTCGGTTCTTGTGTTGTCCATATTTGCTCCCGCACATAAGTCGAAGTATTGTATAAGAGAAAAATGCTCAAGAATGATTTTTGCAAACTTTTCGGGCTTTGAGGTTGCGACAATCAGCCTTTTGCCGTCGTTTTTTAAAGCCTCGAGCATAGGTTTTATGCCGTCGTAAACCCTGTTCTGATAAATTCCCTTTACCGAATAATACTCTCTGTATTTTGTGACAAGTGTTTCTGCCTTTTTATAGTCTACACCGCAGTATTTCATAAACTGCTCTCTTAACGGAGGGCCTATAAAAATTTTCAGAGCATCAAGGCTTTCGTATTTGTAACCGTAAGCGTCAAGGGCATAAGCGACACTTGTGGTTATGCCGAGTGCCGGGTCTGTAAGAGTGCCGTCGAGGTCAAAAAGTATGTTTTGATATATCATAACAATCCCTTTCAAGATTTAGTGTTAAAAAATTATAGCATCTCAATATGATTACACTCTTAATTTAGTGTAAATAATGTGTTTTTTTAGGTTGACAAAATTTATTTTGAAACTTATACTATAATAGAAATAATATTTTCGGGAGTATGTACGTTGAACATTAACTATAAAGGCGAGCAGTTGAAAGTCAATTTAATAGATGAAGGACAGGGAGAGGTTATAGTTTTTCTTCACGGCTGGGGAGCAAGTGCAGACCTGTACAGAGTGATAATTGATGTTCTGAAACGGAATTTTCGTGTTGTAGCTCCTGATTTTCCGGGATTTGGTAAGAGTGATGAACCCTCCTTTGCTTTTGATACAGAGGATTATGCTCTTTTTGTAGAGACACTTCTTTTGGAGCTTGGTATAGCAAAGGCAAGCTTTATAGGACATTCTCACGGAGGAAGAACAGTACTTGAGATTGCAACGAGAAAGAATTTTTCTGTTGAAATTCAAAAGCTGGTGCTTATAGACAGTGCAGGAATCGCATTTAAAAAGAGCTTTAAGGTAAGGGCAAAAACAGCTTTGTATAAGACACTTAAAGCGTTGTTTCTGACAAGGGCGGGAAAGAAACTTTTCCCCGAGGCAGTTGAAAGTTTGAGAAAGAAATTTGGTTCTGCAGATTATACTGCCTGCTCTGAAACTATGAGGCAGAGTATGGTAAAGGTTTTGAAGTCCGATTATACTAATAAGCTTGGGGATATAAAAGTGCCGACACTGCTTATATGGGGAGATAAGGATACTGCAACACCGATACAGTGTGCAAAGCTTATGGAAAAAGAAATACCGGATTGCGGACTTGTCACAATAAAAGGAGCCGGTCATTTTTCATTTGTTTCGGATATGCCGTTGACAGAAAGGGTATTAAAATCCTTTTTTAATTTCTTATTTTGAGTTTAGGAGAGAAAAATATGTTAAGTCAATTCCCAAATTTAACAGGGATTGTTGCCTTTAATTTTTGTTTTGCATTTTTTATACATATGTTTCAGCTTTGTGGTTATCACAGAGACGCTTTTGTAAAATGGGCAAGGAATAATTCGGGTACAATTTGTGCAAGATTGACTTTTGCTTTTTTAGTGCTTGTGCTTTCTTTTTTTAAGTCAGATGTATGTACCATACTTATCGGTATTTTAAATTTGCTTACGGTTTATAGTTTCTTTCCCGGGAAAGCAAAGAAACCGCTTGTGTATACCTCAAGAATCAAGAGAATGTTTTTTACGGCAAATGTAATGCTGCTTGCGGTTATGGCAATATCAAATGTAAGCGGAATGTATTTTCTGTCCGGACTTTTCATATTTGCATCGTTTTTTGTTGTGCTTGCCTGCGATGTTGTAAATTCACCCGTCGAAAAGGCTGTAAAACGTTATTATATAAATGATGCAAAAAAAATGCTGTCACAGCATAAACGGCTTACGGTTATAGGCATTACGGGCAGTTATGGGAAAACAAGCACAAAGTATTGTCTTGAGAAAATGCTCAGTACAAAATATAATGTGCTTATGACACCTGCAAGCTATAATACACCTATGGGGGTAGTAAAAACTGTCCGTGAGTATTTAAAACCTCAGCACGAAATTTTTATTTGCGAGATGGGTGCAAAGTATGCCGGTGATATAGAGGAGCTTTGCAATATAGTGCATCCGGATATTGGAATAATAACATCTGTCGGGCCGCAGCACCTTGAGAGCTTCGGAAGCATACAAAACGTTGTAGATACAAAGTTTGAGCTTGATAAGGCACTTGGTGAAAAAGGCAAAATTTATCTTAATTATGATAACGAATATATAAGAAACAGAAAAGCCATAGCAAATTTTGTCAGCTATAGCGTAAATGACAGCAGTTGCGATTGTTTTGTAAAGGACGTAAAGGTATCACAAAACGGAACATCCTTTACTCTTTGTTATAAGGATAAGACATATGACCTTTCAACAAAACTGCTGGGATTACATAATGTGCAGAACATTGCCGGATGTGCGTGTATTGCGATAGACCTTGGCGTAGACCAAAATGAGCTTTGCTATTCAGTAAAGCGACTGGAACAGGTTGAACATAGACTTCAGCTTATAAATGCCGGAGCAAGTATGACAATTATAGATGATGCGTTTAATGCAAATCCTGCAGGAACAAAGGCGGCACTTGATGTTCTTTCGGGTTTTGACGAGGTTAAAATTATCGTAACTCCGGGGATGATAGAGCTTGGCGAGAGCCAGTATAAACTCAACTTTGAGTTTGGTGAAAACTGTGCAAGGACGTGTGACTATATTTTTGTAGTCGGAAAGACAAACAGAGAAGCAATAAGTAAAGGTGCTTTACATTGCGGCTTTGATGAAAAGAAACTTGTGCTGTTTGAAAAAGTTGAAGATGCAGTCAATGCTTCAAGACAAATAGAAGTACAAGAGCATAAGTATGTTTTGCTTGAAAATGACCTACCTGATAATTACTAGAATTAATGAAGAGAGGCAGAAATATGAGCGGAAAGATAAGAGTTGCGGTTTTGTTTGGCGGAAAGAGTGTCGAGCACGAAATTTCCATTATTTCAGGACTTCAGGCATTGTATGCCTTTGATACGGATAAGTATGAGCCTGTTGCGGTTTATATAACCAAGAACGGAGAAATGTATGCAGACGGACTTGTTTCCGAAATAGAGGCATATGCTGATATACAAAAGCTAGTTTGCTCTGCTACAAGGGTAAACCTTGTCAAAGATAATAATAAATTCTTTCTTGTAAGATATCCGTCAAAAATGTTTGTAAAGGATGTTTTGTGTGAGGTTGATGTGGCTTTTCCCGTTGTTCACGGAACAAACGTCGAGGATGGAACGCTGCAGGGATATCTTCACAGTATAGGTATACCATACGTTGGCTGCGATGTTTTTTCGAGTGCAGTATGTATGGATAAAGCAGCGACAAAATCAATACTTAGAGAACATAATATACCGGTGCTTGATTGTATTTGTGTCAGTTCAAAAAGCTTTGCAACAGATAGTGATTTACTTGTACAGTCGATTGAAAATAAAACGCAGTATCCCGTCATCGTAAAACCTGTAAATCTCGGCTCAAGCGTTGGTATAAAAAAGGCAAGAAATAGAGATGAGTTGATTGCCGCTCTTGAATATGCGTTTGAGTTTTCGGATATAGCACTTGCCGAGAATTTTGTTGATAACCTAAAAGAAATAAACTGCTCTGTGGTAGGCGACAGGTATGAGGCAAAAACCTCGGTGTGTGAGGAGCCGGTAAATACAGATGAAATTTTAAGCTATGCGGATAAATATTTAAGCGGTGGAAATAAGACAGAAGGAAGTAAACTGTCGGGACAGAAAACGTCGGGTGCTAAACATTCGGATTCAAAGACAGGCGGAGGAATGGCAGATACAAAGAGAAAACTTCCTGCCGATATTTCAAAGGAGCTTGAACAGAAAGTCAGGGATTATGCTGAAAGGTCATTTAAGGCTCTTGGCTGCTCTGGCGTGACAAGAGTTGATTTTCTCTACGACACAAAGAATGATAATCTTTATGTCAATGAGCTTAATACAATACCCGGTTCGCTTTCATTTTATCTGTGGGAGGCAACGGGACTTAAGTTTGAAAATCTGCTAGACGAACTTGTTTCTCTTGCATTTAAACGTGAGAGAATGCAACAGGCCCTTAATTTCTCGTTTGATACAAATATCCTCAAGGGCATAAGACTTGAGAGAAAGAATAAATAAAAAATTGTAAAAATCAACTCCGCCGCATCAATAGCGGCGGAGTTTTGTCATACATATAAAACTATTTTAAAAACTTCTTTGCCTCGTCAAGAAACATCTTCTTGGCTGTATCAGCATCCTTGGCGTTTATCGTACACCCTGCAGCCTTGATATGACCGCCGCCGCCAAAGGCAGAACATAGCTTTGACATATCGGCATCGGAATTGCAACGCAAGGAAAACTTGAAGCTTTCCTCGTCTTTTTGACGCATAAATACTCCAATCTGCACACCCTTTATGGTTCTTGTTATCTGTGAGACAGTCTCAGTGTCGTTGGCAGTTGCGTTGATAGCTGAAAGCTCGTCAAGAGAAAAGGATATAAATGAGATTTTTCCGTCATATAAAAGCTCCAGCTTGTCATAAGCAAGACGCTCGACAGACAGCTGAATGTCGGTTTTGAGATCAAAAAGCTTGTATGCAATATCATCGCTCGGAATACCGACCCTTAAAAGCTCAGATGCAATTATGTGGGTTTTGCACGTAGTGTTACTGTACTTGAAGCTTCCCGTGTCCGAGCTAATTGATGCGTAAATAGTATAGGCAAGACTTTCGTCAAGGAAAGTTTGCCCTGTCATCATTTCGATAACACGTACAATTTCAAATATTATTTCCCCACAGGCACCTGCATTTTCGTCAACATATTTTTTGTCACACGAAATGCTGTTGGTTCTGTGGTGGTCGATAGCATAACTTATTTTTCCGACAAGCACTTGCTCAAGTTTTCCGAGTAGCTGATTTGATGCAACGTCAGTGCTTATAATAGTTGACGTGTTCTCGTCGTAAATTTTTGCAAATTCGTCTGTACCGACAATAACTGGAATGCCAGTTTCGTTTATGAATTCAAGCCTTTCGGGAATGGGACTTGAAGACAAAACATAAGCTTTTTTGCCGAGCTTTGAAAGGAGGATGCAAGTTGCTACGGCACTGCCAAAGCAATCTCCGTCAGCCTTGTCGTGTATTGCCACGAGATAATTGTCATGCTCAAGCAAGAATTGTGCGGTATTAAGAATGTTTTCCACTTTTTATATTTCCTCTCATATAATTTGTGAGTAATCGTTTATAAATATATCTGCAATTTCTTTTATTTTTTGTCGCTCGTGACCTTGCATTTCGTCGTAGACGGCAACTGTTCTGAAATTGTTTGCTTTGAGAGTGTGTAAACAGTATAAGGCATCTTCAAAAACAAACGTGTCTTGTATGTTTCCGCCCAATTTCTCCATACTGTTTATGTAAATGTCAGGGAATTTCTTTGATTTTCCGACTTCCTCGCAGGTTGTAAAATAGTCCACATACTGCAAAATACCAAGCCTTTCAAGCAAAGGATAACAGATACTTCTTGGCGTTGCTGTCGCTATGGCGATTTTTACACTATTTTGCCTTAATTTTTGCAAATACTCCGTCACAAAGGGCTTTAAGGGTATTTTCCCGTTCAGATAATTTTCAGCCATTCTTTTGTGTATCTCTTCAATCATTTGCTTTTTGTCACACTGTCTACCTGTGAGATTCTGTGCATATTCCATCATATCGCCAAAGCTGAGAAATATTAAATCGTCATGCACTTTTTGTGTGACAAACTCTTTGCCGATAAATTCCTCCATCAGCTCTTCCTCAAGAATTCTCCATAACGGCATTGAATCAATAAGCGTACCGTCCATATCAAAAATTGCATATTTAAAATTCATTTTTGTGCTACCTCAAATTTTAAAAATCTTTTTAAGTTTTTTTACGTATATTATGATAAAGAAATCGAGTGAATAGTCAAAGGCAAGAAAAAATATAACCAGTGCGATAATAAACACGGCATAAGCAGAGGTCGGCTCGTTTGCCATACCGAAAACTGCCTTGAAACACAAAAGGGCAAAAGTCATAATTACACAGAAAAGTATGCATGAAATAATCCTTGATAATATCTTACCTGCCTTTTTGATAAATGGACGGATAAGTGGGTAATACCCGAAAAACATGACGTAGTATAAGTAAGCGGTGGACAGTGACGGCATAACTATAAAGGATAAAACCGACGAGGAAATAAAAACCATTAAGGCATATTTTGTCCCAAATTCCATAAAACTCATATATACCACAAACGAACATACTGCAACACAAGTCATGTCCAATATGTCCAAAAGCCCGCCTGTTACTATCAGTGTGGAAATGATTGCGGAAAATGTGGCGGTGTATGCAGTTGTTCTGATGTTTTTTTTCAAACTTACACCTTCCAAATCAAAAAATAAACTAAAATTTCTATAAATATTATACCGACTCTTTAATATGCGGTCAACAGATTTTTGTTAATAACCTTGTTGTTTACATTTTGTTAAATGAAATGTTAAATTAATATATGATAATCTGTTTGCATAAAAAGCATAAACGTGATACAATGTTATGGGAATTGCAGTAGAATTTTTTGTAAATATGCAAAAATCAAAAGGAGAATTAAAAATGAAAAAGAAAATATTTGACGCGGTTTCTGATTTTTTTGCAATAGGCACAAATTGCTACTTTTGGTGTAGCGTATTTGTCACAATACTCAGTGTGGTTACCGCGTCTGTCAAGGACTATGAAACACCTGCCGTAAAGAGTGTTCTTTTGTTGAGTTGTCTTTTGTTTTCGGTGTTGACGGCACTTTTTGTAATGCTCTCAAAACTTATAAAAAATAACAGCGTTATAAGAAATGCAGTGCAGTTTGTTCTTGTTTACATAGGTTTTGTACTCAGCTTCCTTGTAGGCGGGGCGTATTTGGATAATACCAGCAGTAATAAACTGTTTACGATTGTAGTTATGTCGGGATTTTTCGTTGTTGCTTACGTTGTGGTTGTGGCAATAAACAGCGTTTATAAGAGTATTCTCAAGAGAGTTGTCCAAGGGCAAGAGGAATATAAAGATATGTTTTCAGACGTAAAGAGTAAATAAAGGAATTTTTATGAGCGTAAATTTTAATTTTGTAGCAACCTGCCTTTTTGGACTTGAGAGACTTGTGGGCGAGGAAATAGATGCAATAGGCTGTGTGAGGAGAAAGACGATAGATGGTAGAGTGTATTTTACTGGCACAGCAGAAGCCTTTGCAAGTGCAAATATAAATCTTCGATGTGCCGAGAGGGTGTTTCTCGAAATTGCATCATTTAAGGCGGAAAGCTTTACCGAGCTGTTCGATGCGGTTTGTGCAATTCCGTGGGAGACAATAATAGGCAAAAAAGACGCATTTCCCGTTAAAGGACACTCCATAAAGTCAAAACTGTTTTCAATTCCTGATTGTCAGAGTATAATTAAAAAGGCTATTGTAAAAAGACTTTCGTCAAAATATGGGGTAGATTGGTTTGAGGAAACGGGCGTAAAATATCAGGTTGAGTTTTTCATTCTCAATGACGAAGTCTGTATAATGATTGACACAACAGGTCTGCCTCTTCATAAAAGAGGGTATCGTGTAAAAGCAGGGGCAGCTCCGCTTAGGGAAACTCTTGCGGCGGCGATTGTAAAACTGTCAAGACCAAGGGAAAACGTCAGACTTTGGGATCCGTTTTGCGGCTCAGGTACAATACCGGTTGAGGCAGCTATGATTATGACAAACACGGCTCCCGGTGTAAATCGCAGCTTTGCTGCCGAGGACTTTCCGTTTTTGCCAAAAAAGCTCTGGACAGAACAGCGAACAAAGGCAAACGATTTAAGAACTTTAAATACAGAGTTTTGTGCATACGGCTCTGATGTCGATAGCGATGTCTTAAGCATCGCAAGGACAAATGCAAAACGTGCGGGAATGGAAAAATATATAAAGTTTTTCCGTAAGGATGCACTTGATATAACCAAAGACGATGTGCGTACAACTATTGTATGTAACCCTCCTTACGGGGAAAGACTTGACAGTATAAGACAGGCAAGGGAGCTTTATGAAAAACTCGGAAACAATTTTTCGCACCTTTCTCCATGGCAGATTTATATTATGACAAGCGAGGAAGAATTTGAAAAACTGTACGGTAAAAAAGCAGATAAAGTTAGAAAGCTTTATAATGGTATGATAAAGTGTAACTTGTATCAGTATTTTAAAAATCCATAGAATTAAATCGGTATATGGTAATCTTTGTTTTAAGGTATTGTTAAAAAAATGTAAATACGACAAAAAATGCTTGATTTTTATAATTTATAAGTATACAATTACACTGTGATTAGCACTCGCAAGGCGTGAGTGCTAACGCTAATCTGAAATATTGTAAAACATTTTTAAGGAGGAATTATCAATGAAACTCAGACCTCTTGCGGACAGAGTGGTAGTAAAGGCCATCGAAGCAGAAGAAACAACAAAGAGCGGAATCATACTCACAGCGGCAGCTCAGGAAAAACCGAGCATTGCAGAAGTTGTTGAAGTAGGCCCCGGCGGAGTTGTTGACGGAAAAGAAGTTGTTATGACGGTTAAAAAGGGCGATAAGGTTATAACAAGCAAGTATTCCGGAACAGAAGTAAAGCTTGATGGCGTTGAATATTCAGTTGTAAGACAGAGCGATATTCTTGCAATAGTTGAATAATTGATTTACAAATTTTTATAACAGATTACGGAGGTATTTAAAATGGCTAAAGAACTTTCATATGGCATTGAAGCCCGTAACGCTCTTGTAAAGGGCGTTGATGCGGTTGCAGATACAGTTAAAATAACACTTGGTCCTAAGGGAAGAAACGTTGTGCTTGATAAGAAGTATGGCTCACCCCTTATCACAAACGACGGTGTTACAATCGCAAAGGAAATTGAACTTGAAGATGCGATGGAAAATATGGGAGCACAGCTTCTTAAGGAAGTTGCAACAAAGACAAATGACGCAGCAGGAGATGGTACAACAACCGCAACACTTCTTGCTCAGGCGTTTGTTCATGAGGGAATGAAGAACGTTGTTGCAGGTGCAAACCCTATGGTTATCAAAAAAGGTATCCAGAAGGCAGTAGACGCAGCAGTTCAGGAACTTGTAAAGATTTCCAAGAAAGTAAACGGCTCTCAGGATATTGCAAGAGTCGGAGCAGTATCTTCAGCAGATGAAGTTATTGGTAAGCTTATCGCAGATGCTATGGAAAAGGTTACAAACGACGGTGTAATAACTGTTGAAGAGTCAAAGTCTGCAGAAACATACTGTGAAGTTGTTGAGGGTATGCAGTTTGACAGAGGATATATTTCTCCTTATATGGTAACAGATACAGATAAGATGGAAGCGGTTATAGATGATGCGGTTCTTCTCATCACAGATAAGAAGATTTCTAACATTCAGGATATACTTCCTTTACTTGAGAAAATTCTTCAGGAAGGTAAGAAGCTTGTTATCATAGCTGAAGATATTGAAGGCGAAGCACTTTCCACACTTATTGTCAATAAGCTCAGAGGTACATTTACCTGCGTTGCAGTCAAGGCTCCCGGCTTTGGAGACAGAAGAAAGGAAATGCTTGTTGATATAGCAACGCTTACAGGCGGTGAAGTTATTTCTTCTGACCTTGGCTTTGAACTTAAGGATACAGGCATTGAACAGCTCGGTAGAGCTCGCCAGATTAAGATAAATAAGGAAAACACAATTATTGTTGGCGGAGCAGGTGATGCTGACGCTATCAAGGCGAGAATTTCCCAGATTAAGAGTGCTATTGAAACAACAACTTCAGACTTCGACAGAGAAAAGCTTCAGGAAAGACTTGCAAAGCTTTCCGGCGGTGTTGCAGTAATTAAGGTTGGTGCTGCTACTGAAACCGAAATGAAAGAAAAGAAGCTTCGTATCGAAGACGCACTCAATGCAACAAAGGCAGCAGTTGAAGAGGGTATTGTTCCCGGCGGCGGAACTGCTTTCGTAAACGTTATTCCTGCAGTTGAAAAGCTTGTAGAAACTGTTGAGGGTGACGAAAGAACAGGTGTTAATATAGTTCTCAAGGCACTTGAAGCTCCCGTTCGCCAGATTGCATTCAATGCAGGAAAAGACGGCTCTGTAATACTTGAAAAGATTAAGTCAAGCAAGAAGGGCACAGGTTATGACGCATATAACGATAAGTACGTGGATATGCTTGAAGCAGGAATTGTTGACCCGACTAAAGTATCACGCTCGGCACTTCAGAATGCTTCTTCTGTTGCATCAATGATTCTTACAACAGAAGCACTTGTTGCAGATAAGCCGGAACCTGTCGCTGCAGCTCCTGCAGCTCCCGCACCCGGAATGTATTAATTTTTTGCATTGATAAAAAATCATGACCACCCGTCAAACGGGTGGTTTGCTCAGGCCTAAAAGGCCATGATACCGACCCGCGTCTAAAGGCGCGGGCTTTCTTTTCATTCAAGCCTTAGAGCCTTTGCCACTTTGGCTACCCCTAAAGGGGTTAACTGAATGGGTCTGCGTATTCCTTTACGCTCAACTTATCTAATGCTATATCTGCCTTTTCCTGGTCTTGTATATACTTCTTTATCGTACTTTCGTTCAAACCCACTGTTGACACATAATACCCCTCTGCCCAAAAGTGCCGGTTTCCAAACTTGTACTTTAGATTTGCGTGTTTGTCAAACATCATCAACGCACTTTTTCCTTTCAAGTATCCCATAAAGCTCGATACACTCGTCTTGGGTGGTATACTCAGTAGTAGATGTACGTGATCCGGCATCATATGTCCTTCTATTATTTCTACTCCCTTATACTTACAGAGTGTTCTTATTATGTCTTGCAGGTCTTTTCTATACTGATTGTATATTATTTTTCTGCGATATTTTGGCACTATTACGATATGGTACTTGCATAACCACTTCGTATGTGCTAAACTATTTGTGCTATTAGCCATAAAATTCTCCTTTCGTTGTACTCTAAGACTTGAACA
>JAZQVQ010000299.1:0-2250 GCA_045631825.1 Eubacteriales bacterium
ATTCTTCAACAAACGGGACAAAAATACAAATCTGCAAAAAGCTCATAAACATTGAATATCCATCCGTCGAGGTCGGCAAGGACGACGAAACGTACTCACTTTTTGCTCCAAAGAAAAATTCAAACAGGCCTGTCGAAAACCATGCAAAACCTGAAGAAAGCAGGTACGAAAAGCAAAACACGCCAAAGAAATTCTTAACAACAGTTCCATTTAAAATAAAGCGTTGCTGCCCGGGTTGGTGGCAAATTTTTGAATATAGCATAGCAGGCAACACCATAACAATCAACGAAACAAGCATAGACAATAACGAGTCAAAGCCCTCGCTTGAAAATATATACTTAAAAGCCGTATAGAATTTAAATTCAGGTACACCGAAAATCTGTGCCAGAATAGCTGCTAAATTTTTTGAAATGTGCGGTATGCTCTCTGTTCTGAATGTATACAAAAGGTCAGAGAAAACAGTGGACAACAATCGCATTACAAGCATCAACATCCCGACAAGGCACATTGACTTATACACAGCAAATTTATCTGCTTTTTTCTCTTGCAAAAACTCCTGTTGCATCTTTTCTCCCACCTCTTTGCTTTACTCAGATTTACCCTTACAGAGTATTTCCCAAAAACTACCTCTATATTATAATATCAAAAAAATGCCGTGTCAACACATATTGTAATAACAATTTTTGCTTTGGTTGAAACTTTTTCGGATTGGTGAACTTTGCGGGAATGTGTTTTTAAAGTGTATTTTAAAAAACAGCCTACAATGTAAGCTGTTTTTTGTTATATTCAATCTGTCACCAACACATCAGGACACAACCAAATTATATTATTTCGTTCTGCTTATCAAGCTTTCTGTTTCTGAAATAGAGGCACAAATCGGTAAAAACCATAATAAAGTTGAGCACATAAAAAAAGAGCACGTACCATTTTTGTGTTATGTTTGACATATAAACGTCATTTACCAGTTTTGATGCAATTCCTGCCACATAGCCAAACAATATCAGACACAAAAACGAAAGACTCTTACCCTTTGTTGTACGTGCATTATAAGATTTCATAACATTGAGCGGCCACGAAGCTCCAAAGCTCACAATCATAATAATTTCAAGTAATTCAGGCATAATCATCCTCCTGCAAAGTAAGTATTTTTTGTTATAGTAACACAAATCAAAAATATTGTAAATAATGAAATAACGTATACTTGCTATATGTTGACAGTTATAGTAAAAGTATGGTAGAATATATGCGGTGATAGAAATGGAATTATTACAGCTTACATATTTCTGTGATGCGGCAAAAACACAGAATTTCTCTAAAACTGCGGAAAAATATCGTGTTCCGCCTTCAAACATATCACAATCGGTAAACAGACTCGAAAAAGAATTGTCTACGGAATTCTTTGACAGAAGTGCAAACAAAATCAAGCTCAACGAAAACGGCAGAAAGTTTTACGAAAAAGCAAAAAAGGCACTGGATTTACTTGACGAGGCAAAGGGTTTATTAAAAGACCGTGAGGAAAAGGTTAGCGGTGAAATAAAAATCTGCATCAGCACAAACAGGTGGATTGTAACTCAGGCAATAGAAAAATTCCGGAAATTGTATCCTGACGTTTCTTTTGTCATAAATCATGACAGCTCGTCGGGCAGTGAATTTGATTTTATAATCGGAGACGGACAAACAGACAAAGGCACTTTACAAAAATGGTTACTGATTGAAGAAAGCTTCAAGCTTGCAGTTTCAAAGGACAACCCACTTGCTAAAATCAAAAAAATAAAACCTTCGGATTTAAATCATCAGAGGTTTATCACGATGCCCGAAAAATCAAGCTTATTTATGCACACAAATCTCATTTGCAAGTCTCTTGATTTTGTTCCCGATATTGCAATTATGAGTGACGATCCGTTTTACATCAGAAAGTATGTTGAATTAGGTCTTGGAATTGCGTTTGTACCAAGCATTTCGTGGTATGGACAATTTTCCGACAACATAGTTTTTAAAGATG
The DNA here is from genome assembly GCA_045631825.1 of Eubacteriales bacterium. GTDB lineage: Bacteria > Bacillota > Clostridia > Oscillospirales > CAG-382 > UMGS1387. Next base: position 2,003 of record JAZQVQ010000299.1, read on the forward strand.
TAAGTAACTACAAAAGAAAAACTTATGTATTATGGGATTCAAAAAAATACATGTCAAAGGCAGTAAGTTTGTTTTTAAAAGAATTGACAAGTGAATTTGAATCTGTGGATGATTTGTCAAACTAAGTGCAACACTTATTGATAGAATCCTCAAATAAATCTAGTGGATTTTTAAAATTTAAAACTTTTTTAGGCCTGGCGTTGATCAACGCCAGGTTCTTTTTTAGAGTAGCAGGGCTAACCCTTGAT
>JAZQVQ010000300.1:0-5220 GCA_045631825.1 Eubacteriales bacterium
AAGATAATGTCTCCGTCCTGAAGATCCTTGACCTTCTTGAGCCTCTGGTCCATCCATTTCTGCTGTTTCCACAGCCCTGCGGGGAAGTCGGGATCTAATCCTGATGACCTGACACAGGTCCCGACGAACACATCACAGCTCGCCCCTACTCTTGACCATGCATTCCAAAATTTAAAGCCACGGTACACAGAGTCCATGGCTTTTTTGAATGCATCAGTCGGCTTTCCGTTCGGATAATCCGCTTTTGCCGTATTAGTGGGATATGCGAGCTGGTCGGCTTTCGCAGCTAACTTATCACCGTTGTCTATCTTCCGGATCACAACAGGGTATTTACCTGAATACTTCATTCCTTGTCATCCTCCGTATCCTCATCCTCAAAAATGATCCCGTCCAGCTTATCAGCGTTATACTGTTTTGTGCTGATGCCGAGAATGACACCGAAGAACGTAACTAGTGCCGTTATCGTCCCTACTATCTGCTCACCGTAAGGGAAGCCCCAGATGCCTGAAAGAGCAAAGTATAAGGTGCCGATAGCCGGGAGCACGATGGTCGTCAGCCATTTCAGAGTGTCGTATGTGTTATTGCTTATTCTCATGTTTCCTCCCTATCTTACGCAGTAGAAGTTGAAATATTTTTCAGTAGTTGTATTGGTGTTTGAGCTGGCTCTGTATCCTGCCCAGTCGCCTGTTGAAGTGGTTGAAGCGTTCGATAATCTGACAGGTGTCAAAATGATATTACCTGCATTTATCGAGCAGAATACTCTCGGAATGCTTGTAAATAATCCGTCCGGAAGTGCAGCAGATACCGTGGCCGTTCTGTAGCCTCCTGCATCGGATGTATTCGCAGCTCCTGTAATGTAAGTAACGCCCCAGCACTCTGCCGTTCCGCTCTTCCACTTCCGATATGTCCATATTCCGTCTGTACCCTCATCTATTACAAAGTCATTTAATGGGTTTGAAGCGATACTGACATCACCGCCTACTGTCAAATCGCCTGTAACGGAAAAGTTGTTTATCGAGTTGATATTATCAGGAGTGTTCGTGATCCCGAGTGCTTCTGCCAGCGTAGTTGAGAGCTGACCTAACTCCATCGAGTTATATCTGCCTGATAAAACATCCCACTCTGTCCTGACGATCTTGAATACTGCCGATGTGTTATAGTTCGGGAATATGACTGTTATCGAGTCGCAGAGGTTACACTGCAACAGGTTCGCATAGTCCTTGTACTCTTCGAAGTCCTGAAGCCTTATAAAGTCGACTGTAACGGTCTGCTTCGGGAGGTATGTGGTATTTGATGTCATATACTGGAGTGCTGCCGCTTCTAATTGAGCCGTAGTAGGCTTATCCTCAAACTTCTCGCTTAAGTCGAGCGGTGCACATATCGTGTCGCTTCTGTATGACAAATATCCCGAGTCGACACGACTGCCTTTGACTATTACCTGATTACCGTCATTATCCTGACCTATCCAGTACGGAATGCACGAGTTATATGTCGACAGATAATCGCTCTCATCGTTGAAGTCGAGCATATTGACTCCGTATCTGATAGAGAAGTCTCTGTACTGACCTCTTGCGGAGTGCAGTATAACATTCCATTTATTGAACTCATATTCACCACCGTATGAGTCAAGTATGGACCCTTCTATTCCGCCTAATAACTGACGGACCGAACGAGGCACACCGTCTGCCGCTGCCATATATGCCGTAGAAGTCATGTCTGTGGTATATACGAACGGATTTGACGGTGTTGCTGTTCCTAATAGAGTAAGAGCATCTGCGAGTGAATTGATATTCGTACCTGCTACGACCATTCCGCTCATCCTGTATGAGATGTGTACGCAATGGAACGTAACTATTCCCTCTATAGGTTTCGAATAACTCACGATGTCGAACGGCTGTATGTCTTTTGAGTCGTCATGCGTGACACCGATTATTCGTCCGCACTGGATCAGGTCGAAGTTAGCTCCGTTCATCGGATATTCAAAGTCGCACTCATATATGCCGTTACGCTCTTCCGTTACCACACATGAGATGCAGTCTCTTAATCGTCCGAGACCGTTGGATACAAAAGCTATTTCGTCTTTTTCGTATAAAATCGGTATCATACACGCCACCACCTCGGAGTGATTTTAAAGGATGTTATCGTATTATCGTAGGTTATTGTGTTTGTGCCTGGCTTAAGTACGGGAAGTTCAGGAGGCAGAGAAACTGCGGTATTTATGGATACATACTCACCATTAATAATCTGATAACAGTCTCCTATATCTAAATCAATATAAAGCTGACCTGTTGCGGATTTTGTGGAGTTTACTGATATATCTCCATAATCTGACTTAGGCATAGAATTATATACGGTTAAATATGTCCCAGCAGTTATTGAGCATTGAATGGTGAATGTTGATGTGCCATTATATGAGACAACAAACGCTAACGTTACTGAACCTGTCGAGGTGTATTGTTGCCCTCCTGAATGATAGGTTATTGTATACGGTACTGTTATATTCTCGGTATGCGTGGCAGAAGTACCATAGTCGAACACGGTTTCCTTTGAGTTTGCATAGACATAAACTTGATTTGATGTATTCCTCTGTACTCGTGTGCATTCGCCGTATGTTCCAGAAACTGGTGAGCCAGTTATCGCATCCATTGAAACAGTCGGAGCACAAATAAAGAAGAAATTCATTTTTCCTACTGTTATGTCATCTCCTGATAGTGCTATGTTCGGTAAAGTGCTTGTATTAAACTTCAGCTGAACACTGCTTTGCGTCTGCGTAAGTTTTTCGGTGTAATCAAGTATGGTATTTCCTATGACTGCAGTCTGGATATTCATAGTATCTGAATTGATACTGAAATCTCCGTATCCGTCAATCAATAATAATGGTTTCGCATTAAACAGTGTCGGATTATTTATACTCCCATTATTCGCAACAGATACCGCTGTCTCGCCTGACTTTAAAAAACGCTGTGGCTTGCAGTTGAAGGTGATATCGAACTCGCCAGCCTGTGAGTAATGTGCAGGTGATACTTCCAGCCCTCTCTGATAAATAGCCATGCGATACTCGTCAGGGTTATACTCGTCTTCCAGTCGCTTATATCCGACCTTTGAGGCGAGTGCATTTCTTAATCCGCTTATTCTGGAAGCGAATGTGGTCTGGTCGGAGTCGCCCATGCCGGCAGGATATGTGATCTCGATGTTATTGAACCGACCACGGTCAAGTGCGTACTCTCCGTTCCTCCCCGGTATGGATATCATCTCGACATCACGCTCCGGGGAGTTGTATACGGCTTCTCCTGTTATGCCGATGCCGTAAGTGGAAGAGTCGACATTGTCAAATTTGAATTTCTTTATTATGCCCATGCGTAAGTTCTCCTCTTCTGTGCTGTTATCAGTCTGCGTTCTACTTCAGCAGCGAGAGCATTCACATCCATTCCTGACGGTGCGTTTATGTTGATAGTGATACCGCCAGGCTGGAACATCTCTTTCAACTTGTCGATAGGGATGACCGCCTCTGTTCCTGCTTCACCTACACCGATAACAGACGGACTGGTGAAGATACCGCCTGTCTTATACCAGTTGATACCGAGTTTCGGGATCTTGCCCTGTAATAAGTCGCCTATCTTCCATCCGGGAGGCTGAATGCTGAAGTGCGGTAGTTTGATGTGAGGGATGTTTATATGGAGTTTGCTGAATAGTCCCTTTATCTTATCGACTATGGTCTTAATAAGAAGGAACGCTGCCTGGACAGGATTGGTTATGGCAAGCTTTATGCCAGCCCATATACTCGTTACAAGGTTCTTCAGAGTATTGAACGCATTTATTGTGCCTGTCTTGATGGACTCCCATACGGAGAGAACTTTCGTCTTCAACTGGATGATAAGGCCTTCGACTCTCGTCTTTATCTCGGTCCATTTCTTGACTATCCAGTCCTTCAGCTCTTTTGCCTTCGCTTTTATGGTGTCCCAGTTCTTATAGATCGCTACACCGATGGCTATTAACGCACCGATGGCTGCAATGGCTATTCCGATAGGCCCGGCTATTCCTGCGATGACAGGACCGATAGTGGACATCAGACTCATGATGGATGAGATTGCTAATGCTAACTTTCCGACGATTATAAGGACGGGTGCGAGACCTGCTACTACTCCGGCTATGATACCGATTATCGTCAGGATCTCGGGGTCTAACTGTGAAAGCCATGTAAACACCTTCTCGATAGCCCCTGCTATCTTCTCGAGTGCCGGCTGCAGATAACCTGCTAACTGCATACCGATAGACGATAACGCAGCCATACCTGTTATCTTTACCTCGTCGAGTGTGTCCTGGAATGCGTTCGCTCTGTCGATGGTCTCCTGATCTACCAGAGACAGTTCGTTTTTAGCGAATATATCCGCTACTCTCTTATAGGTCTCTCCGTTATCCTCAATAAGAGGGTTCAGATCTGTAGCGGACTTGCCGAAGATCTTCATAGCAAGAGCATCTCTCTCGGTCTCGTTCTCCATCCTGCCGAGAGCCTGGATCGCTTCTGTGAATACTTCGTCCTGGCTTCTTAAGTTACCATTAGCATCTGTAACGGCTACACCGAGAGTCTTGTATGCTTCTGCTGCAGCTCCTGACCCCTGCTGTGCGGAGTACATGGTCTGCTTCATCTTCTTCTGCGAGTTTGCTATAGTCTCGACAGATACATCAACGAGATCCGCAGCCGCTTTATACTTCTGCAGGTTTTCGACTGATATTCCTGTGACCTTTGACATGGTATTCAGCTCATCGGCTGTCTTGCCTGACTTAACAGCTAATGCACCTAAAGCCACATCAACTCCTGCAGCGGCTTTCGACAGACCGCTTAATGCCTGGCCAGCCTGTACGAGGTTATTTCCTACTTGTTTGAACTGCTCGGAGAGTGCCCTTAATTTGACATTCCCTACAGAGCGGAGTTCTTTACGATAGCCTTTCAGCTTTGTTTCGGCTTTCTCTATCTCACGCTCCAGCTCACGGTATTCCGCAGAGTTCCTGTCTATCTGCTTCTCGTCGAGCTGTTTCTGCATGTCTTTCAGCTCATCGAGGCGGTCAGAGGTCTTGTTTATCTCTTCAGTCAGGACCTTCTGCTTCTGTGCCCATAACGCTACGGAGGTAGGGTTGAACTTCAGGTCTTTATTGATGTAGTTCAGTTCCTTATCCAGAGTCTTCGCTTCGTTCCTGATGCGGTTTATCGCACTCTTCAGG
>JAZQVQ010000301.1:0-3773 GCA_045631825.1 Eubacteriales bacterium
CTTGCTGATGTCCACTGTCTGTAAAGCTCAAAACCCAGAACCTCGGTGTAAAATTTAAGTGATTTTTCAAAATCAGATGTCTGTAGTGCCACGTGGTGAAACGAGCAGCCTTTTATAATTTTGTTTGACATTTATGTTACCCCCATTGTTTTTATTAAATATACCACGTTTGGAAGCTCTTGTCAAGGCAGTCGGACAGAGAAAAATGCTTGTGGCGGGCAAGTTAAATTGTAAAAAACATTGACAAAAAATCAAAGCTGTGTTAAAATATACTGAAAGGTTATGAGAAAGTAGGGATACTTTTGAAAAAAATTCTGACAATTATAGTATTTGTAGTTGTTTTGTCCGTAAGCACCTTTGCACAAGGCACAGACGGACAGGTGGATTTTGTTTGTAACCTGACAGAAAAAGCGGACGTTTATGAATTGTCGGTGATTTTTCAAGACATCGACTTTGTTGTTTTTCAGATGTCTCTAAGATATGATACAAACAAAGTTGTTGCTTATAATTTAAGTCAGGAAATGCCGGCAAAGACTTTTGATGAGTTTGCAACTTACGTGCGACACGATGGACTTAATAAAATCGGGGAAGCTCTCGATGCACAAAACGGACACTTTGTGTTCTGTGGATTTGTGTTGCCCGGCAGTAAAGGCAATTCGATTGTAGGCGAGGACGGAATTGCTCATACAGGCAAAGATTTTTTGATTTATAAATTTGCATTTAAATCGCTTGACGGAAGTGTTCCGGAGTTTGAAATTGCCTGTGATGACGGAGGTGTATTTACCCCGAATTTTCCTGAAGGAGCGGTTGTTGTTACCGGTTCGCAAGAGGAAAGTCTTGATACGGTAAATATAAGCTTTGTAAGTCAAAATGACACCAAAACAAAGGTTTTCGACCCGAATTTGTACGTAAAACGCATAATGACAAAAAAGCAACGTCTTGAGGATACAATATATATGCAGAGCGGAAATTATGCATATGCAAAAGACGGAGCTCTTGCGGTTATAGATTCAGAGGACAAAAACATTGTCCCCGAAACTGTTGACGGAAAATTATTTGTTCCCATTCGTTGTATAGCCGAGCATTTTGGTTTTTCTGTGAGTTGGGACGACGCAACAAAATCGGTGGAGCTGTTGTCTGAAGCGGGCGAGAAAACACATTTTTCAGTGGGTTGTGATGTTGTAAAAACAGATGCGGACGAAATATTTTTGTCGGCAGATACATATATAAAGAATGGACGCACATTTGTTCCGGCAGATGATTTGTCTCTGATTTTAAAAAATGTCAAAATTCACTTTGAAAATCAGAACGATGTGATTGTTTATACAAATTCTGTGTGGGAATCCGACAGAGAGGCAGAGAAAACGGCACTTGATTCAATGCGGTTTGTTGTTTCTCCTTTCATTAAGATTTTCGCCTGAAAATTTAAAGATAAATGTTTTATTAAAGGAAGTGTTTAAGTGCAGAGTAAAAAGTTAAAAGTGCTTGTTTGCTTTGTGATTTGTGCCGTGGTGTTTGCAGTTTCAATATGTGCAACGGAAACGCAAACCATACAGGCGGACGATAATGGTGCGTATACTGTAACCTATACAGATAGTTCAATTCAGAAGGGCGAGTATTATGCAATCCTTGTGGTACAGGGAAGACCTGATGCAGACGGCAGTGCACCGGCAATTTCTGAGGATACCATTCTCTACATCGACCAGCAAACTGCCACCGCTGACGGCAGTGTGTCTTTTGGGAGCTTTATCCCTAAATCAAATAAAAATGCAACTATTTATATAGGCGGTTCAAACTTTGATGACGGAGCGGTGCTTTTCGGATACCTTGAGAGAACGGGGCTGATTACTGTTTCGGGTACGGTTACAGCTTCTATGTCTCCTGTAAGTATTACGTTTACAGATAACGCAGATTCCACAAATACTGTGTCCTACACATCTACAGACGGAACGTATGAGGTTTCACTCGCTCCTGCTACTTATAAGGTTGAGGTGACGGCACCAAAGCACCTTTCGTATACAAAAACAGCCTTGATTGTTTCACAGGATATTTCCAACAACAATGTTGTTTTGAGTGGCGGAGATATAGACGGAAGTGGTAAGGTTGAGTTTGCAGATTTGAGAGCAATTTTAAACAACTATAATCTTGTTAATGAACAAGTTGATTTGACCGGTGATGGTCGTGTCAGCTTTGAAGATCTTAGAATGGTTTTGAATAATTATAACGCAGTACCTGCTGTTATATCATAATTTTGAGGAGGATAATAAAAATGAAAAACATATGCAGAGTTGCTTTTTTAACAATTATTACTTTAGTTTTACTTGCAGTTTCAGTATCTGCTACTGTAACTGTTGAATATGGTTATGAAGATTTGGGTGACGATGTTATAGCTATAACAGCAACACTCAAAGACACCAAAGCTTTTGACGAAAACGGCGGTTTCAGAGCGTATAAAAACACAGTTAACTTTGACAGCTCTATTGTCAAGCCATTTGACTATAATGATACCGCATCTGTCGAGGTGGACGTATTAACTGCTTCATCCGAAGATTATTGGAAGTATCTTGATACCGCATTTATTAAGAAACAAGGTAAGAATAATATTTACGCAGACCTTGCTACAGGCTCTCCTGTTTGGACAGATAATAACGGAAGATACACACTTGATATGGAAACATACACAACAGACTATTTCGAGGCAGACAACGACGTTGTTATGACATTGTACGTTAAGCTCCAGAACGGAAAAACTGTTGATGATCTGAAAAATGGTGGTTTTGCAGTTGATTGCATCGAGTATGCAAATGGAAAAAAGGAAGATAATTCAGATGATAACCACTTCTATGGCTCACAAACCGAGACCAACGACATTATAGTTATAAACAACTTTGTTCCTGTTACAGTTGATACAGTAAATGTAAACTATGTTGAAAAGTACAGCGAAATGACAACAAACGGTATCCGTTTCTTCGCAACAATCTCAGCATCGGCAAAGGAAGTTGCTACAGAATATGGTTTTGAAGTTGCTAACAATGCAGAATTTACCGGTGCGTTGACTTCCGTCTCTGCAATAAAATCGGCAGGGGTATGGAGCGAAAAGGTATATGAAGCTCTTGATGGCGGTGCTGTTACGTATACAGTTGTTTGCCACGGCATCCAGGATGCAGACGCCGACAAGACTTTGTACGCAAGACCTTATGCTACAATCAACGGCTCCAAGGTGTATGGTAACGTTGTAAGCTCGTCGCTCTCACAGGCTCAGGGTAACTGATTTGAATTGTAATTTGTATCTAAAGGAACGCAGAATCAAACTGCGTTTCTTTTTTATTTTTTATTTTTTCTCCTACTTTCTTAGAAAGAAAGTAGGCAAAGAACTTTTAATGTTTAGGTTTATTTGCCTTGGCTTTCATCACGGATATGGGTTGCAAACTAATTTGAAATATATCAAAAAAATATTACAAAGCCATATATTACGCTTTTAAAAAACAAAAATTTCTTGTCACACAAAAGTCCTCTTGATTCAAGATCAAGACAGTTTGGAAGAATTTATAGGAATTAAAAACAAACTTTCACAAATTTTAAACAAAATACCCTCCAAACGTCTTGCTAAGTTTGCACCAAAGGGAAATACCCAGAAACCGCAGGTGTCTGGGGAGCCTTTTGGCTACTTTTCGGCGACGAGAAAAGTAGCTCCCCCGCGGATAGCGGGCGGTATTTGCTTCAGTCAGCAAAAAACAGACTAAGTGGAAGAAAGCTCCACCGCGGAAGTGGAA
>JAZQVQ010000302.1:0-1799 GCA_045631825.1 Eubacteriales bacterium
ACGGCAAGATCAAGAACGATATCGAATTCGTCGGCTATATCTTCCGCGAGGCGCGCAAGGTCAGCACGGTCACCTTCACGGAGGGCTACAACTACAGCGACGGCGGTTGGTTCAAGAACGGCGACATCAACGTGGAGATCCTTCTGAACGGTACTTGGCAGAAGGTTGCGGCAACGGTATCTCCCGCGTATCCGAACGGCAACGCGCAGACGAATTTCGGCGCGGGCTATGAGACCTATACCTTTACGCTTGCGGAAAGCGTTTTTTGCAACGGTGTCAGAATCAGCGGTACGGCAGGCGGCAACGGTGATTTCTTCAGCGTAAACGAATTGGTTGTCGGCTGAAAATTAAATGATTTCAATATGAATCAATAAAAAATCCCGATGGATCGTTTGTTGTGCCCCAATTTGTACGGACAGCATAAAAAGCCCCTATGGTAGGTAAAATTAAAGTTTAAGCGACATACTGACTTCGTTTTTCAAGCGGAGTCAGTTTTGTTTTAGTTTGGATGCGTTCGTTATTGTAAAAGCGGATGTAGTCTGCTATGAGGAGGCGAGCCTCCTCATAGGTTTGGAGTTTAGTGCGATAAATGCATTCAGTTTTAAGAATTGAAAAGAAATTTTCTGCCATTGCGTTATCATAAGGGTTTCCCTTACTTGACATTGATGGCGTAATGTGGTATCCTTGTGTTAGCTTAAAATATGCATGGGAAGTATATTGAAAGCCTTGGTCACTGTGGAGCTGCAACTCTGCAGTGACTTTTTCTTTTCTTTTTGCAGCTTTTATTGTATCTAATACAAGTTTGACAGTCTGTTGCGTGCCGGTTTTGTACGCCACAATACTATTATCATATAAATCTCGGATAATGGAGAGGTACAGAACACCTTGATTTGTATGTATATATGAAATATCTGTTGACCATTTTTGATTTGGTTTATCAGCTTTGAAATTCTGTTTCCAATGATTCTCATATTTGTGCAAATGTTCTGTGTATTGATAAAATTTCCGTCTTCTGATCACAGAAAGCAAATTATACTTTCGCATTACACGTAAAATAGTTTTAGGATTCCTGTAAATACCATTTCGTTCAAGCCAAATGTGTACTCGCCGATACCCGTAAGTCTTTCCACATTTGGTTTGGCACTCCTGAATTTTTTCTGCAAGTGCAAGATCTTTTGCCGGAATATCCTTTCTTTTGACATAATCATAGTAACCGCTTCTCGACACTTTAAAGAATCGACACATTACACTGATCGAATATTTGTCTTTATGACGATAGATTACCATATATTTTACGCTTGTCTTCACTTCCTTCCTGTGAGCGACAGAAAATCCCTCATTAGCTCGTTTTCCATCTCTAATTGCTTGATTCGTGCGTCTTTCCGAGCCAACTTATAGCGTAGATCAGCAAGTTTATCCTCTTTTGTTACCACACTATCTTTTGCAGGTCTGCCTTGCTTTCCAATCGCTATACCCGCTGCTATCTTTCGTTTCTTTCGATTTTGTCTTTTGAAAAAGTCATGTGTTTGTTCATAACTTAAACCAAAACGCGCACCTATTTCTTTTACAGTTAAGCCTTCCTCTTTTAGTTTGAATAATTCCGTTTCATACTGGCGTATGTTTCTGCGTCCTTTAGACATAAAAATTCCTCCTATGGTAGTATATTTTTATTCTACCATAGGAGGGGATTTTTTTCAATTGTCCGTTTTTAACGGACCTGTGCAAATCTGTTGGGGTTAATCTTTGTTTGGTACAATATAAGCATAGCTCTATACCATGTATTTTAGGTATAGGAAGCT
>JAZQVQ010000303.1:0-3912 GCA_045631825.1 Eubacteriales bacterium
AATATCTTCTCTTGAATTATACTTTCCACCTGTTCCCTGTGGTCTGCCACCTGCCAATTTGACGGTTGTTACACCAACAAATGCAGATGCATCGTCTTTGGTTAGTGCGTGGAATACATCAGCATCACTCTTGCCCTCAAAGTCTTTGTTTTCAAGTGCATCACCAAACTTTTTAAGATAATCAGCCTTAACTGCATCGTGCGAGAACTTTTTATCACCCACAACGGCATTAAATCTGTTAAGAACATTTTCCTGCTTTTCTTTCAAAATTCGGTCAGCCTCTGCTTGTTTTGCTTTGGCTTCATTTTCAGCAACTATTGCTTCATACTTTGTTTTCCATTCTTCGCCACTTGCATTACTTGCTTTAAGTGCTTCTAATTCTCCGTTGAGTTTATCAAAATCCGCTTTTTTCTCTTTCAATTCAGCTTCAAGTGCTGTGGCTTTTGACTTTGCTTTCTCAACATCTGCACCATTCAAGTCCATAATTGACTTCAACTGTTCGTCTGTGGCTTCAGGGAAGATTGATTTGATTTCTTCACGCTTCATAGTTTATATTTCTCCTTTTTCGTTACGCTTTTTGTACGAGGTCGCACCTCTTGACTAAAATTGAGTTTGCAACTTTACGAGTTGCCAACATTTACTCTTTTATTTTAACACTTTTATATTTTTTTGTCAAGCACGGTAAAAATCCCCCACCTTGACAGTGAGGGAAGCTCTTATTTTGCTTTTGGAACACTCATTCGTTTGAGATTGCCTTGTATTCCTGTAACTTTTTCAATTTCTTCATATTTTGACTTGTAAACATTGATTTTTCTGTTGCAGTTTCTGACAAGGTTTTTATCTCCACTTGCCATAGCAATGTTTTTTATTGACTTTTGGTTTCTTATTTCGGTTTCAAGTCTGCGTTGCATTTGTGTGACTTCATAACCTGTGTATTCTTTGCCACTTAATTGGTATTTTTTGGCGTTTTCTTTGTTAAGGCGTGATAATTCTTGACTTGTGTATCTCGGCTCACTTACACCACAAATAATAGGCGTTTTATAGTGCAAGCATCCATAGTCCTGCAATCGCTCATTTGCTTTGTCAAAACTGTCAAAATGCACTCCATTGATTGTTCGCGCCTTGCCAATAACAAATTGTTTGCCCTGCATAAATTCGTGCGAGGGACGAGGGTTTGAATGCCAATCGACCTCATATCCGTCGCAACCCAATTCTTCGCCTATCATTTCGTTGTACTCAACGGAAGCCTGTTTTGCGCCCCATAACAAATTTTGCCTTACAACCGTGTCAAGTCTGCGTGTAACTCCACCGCCATAATCAACCCTTACACCACTACCGCCTAATTCAATGATACTATCACGCATAGCCGTATGAAAGTCCGTTGCTCCTGTTGTAACTTGCATAACCGCCTTGTCAAGAACATCGGTGTAATATTTTTGCATACCGATAGGCTTACCATTTGCACCCAAAATGCACAGTGCCTTTGTCTTTGCGAGGTTTATCATCGTTTCGCCTGTGGTCTTTGCGTATGCTCTGGCGATTGCTTGTAATTCCCTATTTTCCGCAAACGGCGCAAACTTTTTGCCCCTGTAATCATACAAAGGTTGATTTGCAAGATGCTGTTCTTCAAGTAATTCACCATACATCTGTTCAATCTGTGATATGTTGTAACCTGTAACCTTTGCAAGTTCTTTGGTTATGGCATCCATATCTTGTTTGACTACGGCAATATTGTTTATTGCCTTAACATCTGCAAGAGATAGTTTGCCATATTTGCTTATTCTTTTGCCTATTCTTTGCAAGGTTGAGTTTTCCCAGCCTCGCAGATTTTCAGCCAACAATTCAGCCTGTTGTTCTAATGTCATAGTTTCACCAACTCACTTTATAAAATAAATACCGAAAGCGTTTAACTCTCGGTATCATTCCTTATTGCCCTGACAATATTCTTTCAAGAGCCACATCTGTATTTACTTGATTGTTTGCTTGTATTCTTGCCAACTTATCCGCAATTTCCTCATCGGTCATATTTGGGTAAAGCCATCTCAATTCGTCCTCTTTTTCAAGCACTCCACGGTCAACGGCTGAAACAATACGATTATAAAGTTCCTGCTCATCTTGGAACGCATCAAAAAAGTCAACATTTACCTGATACAAATCAAGCGGGATATTCAAGAACACCGCATCGGCTTCAAGCGTTGCCTTTATGCCGTCGAACATAGCGGATTGAATTTTCTTGACAAATGAGCGTGTCTTTGTGTTTGCTGTGCGTATCTCGGTAGCCGTTGCCCCTGCCGTGTGCTCTGCCTCGGTCAAGAAACCTCGGTCAAGTCCTACCATATCTTCCCAATCGGCTTTTGCGTCAATCAACTTTTGCTTGTAATCGTTGTATCGAGTGGACGGAGCAAAACTATCAATGAGTGTACCATCAACTCCTGCTTTTTTGCGAATGGTGTAAATACCCTCTGGCAAATCAAAACGCTCACCATCTTTTGTTCCGATTTTTCTCGCCACAGTTTCATCAGCAAAGAGCTTTGTTTTCATAAGGTGCATTTCTTCGTCAAGGTCTTTTCTTGCAACCTTGATTTGATTTTCTACTTCCTCACATCCAAAGTTAAGCGGAACGCCCCATTGTGATAAACCTCTGCTGTCCTGTGGTGAACGGAAATAAGCAACGCCAATATTAAAGGCATTCATATACGCAACATTATCGTTTTTGTAATGTTCCCATTCAGCCAAACACTCCTCATTACCGCTTTTGTCGGTTGTGTAATAGTAAACATACAAAGTGCCGTTTTCGTCAAGAATATGGTGTCTTATAAGCCTGTATTCCCTTTTCTTGACAATTTTCTTGTCAATAACCATAGCGACCTCATACATCTTATCTGCTACCATACGATAAACAGAAACATCAGCAGGAGCGATTATGCGGTGATACGGCTCATCATCTTCACCGGTTGCCATTGTAACAAAACAACCGCCCTTGCCGTTCATCATAGCACAAATCTCATATCGCTTTGCTTCAAGGTTTTCTGCAAGAGGTTTCAATGGTTCAACAAGTGTGCTGTCCGTCTGCAATTCCACCGTTGCCTCATCGCATACAAGTGAGGTCAATTTTGTGTTCGCAATAGATAAAGGATTATACTCTCTTATATCTTCCCATTGCTGAATTTTAACCTGTATTTTCTTTTCTTCGTCATACTCGTCAAGGCTTTTCTTCACCCAACGCCATACATTACTCCAAAATCCCAAAATATCACGCTCCTATATTTAATCCGTTAAGTACGCATATTCATCCGCTATTGAATAGAAAAATGCATCTATTAAATCTATGTTGATGCTTCCATCATCGCAAATAACGCCCTCTATATTCCCATCATACACAGCATCTTGTAACTGTTCAACCAACGGCTTACATTGTCCGTCAAGTATCTTAAATCTGCCTGTGTGCATCAATTTATTTAATTTTATCGGTCTATCTATCAAAGGCATACTACCCTTTACCGCCGAGGCATTGTCAAAGATATACCGCCAAGAGTTCAAGCCGTTTATGATTGTGTAATAAGCATCATCAATATAACAATTTTGCACCCTTACATTGTAGGTGCTTTCGATATACTCAATAAACTTCTTTGCCTTTTCTTCTACATCTTGTGGCTTCATATCCTGTGGCATAATCTCATCAGCCTTTAACACATAAAGCACATTATCATTGCCAAGAGCAGATGCAACCAAGCCATAATGCGACTTGTTTCCACCCAAGTCATAACCAACCATACACCACTTAAAATGCTTTGGCAAATCCTCTTTCTTGACAAGGTATTTCTTCGGGTTATCCGCAAAGTCAGGGAATACAACGCCCTCTGCCCTTTTCCATAATCCCAAAACATAGCGGTCAAAATAAACTGTACCGCC
>JAZQVQ010000304.1:0-29532 GCA_045631825.1 Eubacteriales bacterium
AAAGTCGTCTCCGAAACCTACGGTTTCTGGGTACTTCCCTTTGTCAAAAATTTAGCAAGACGTTTGGAGGAAATTTTGATTAAAATTTGTGAAAGTTTGTTTTTAATTCCTATAAATTCTTCCAAACTGTCTTGATCTTGACTCAAGGTTGTTTGAGATTGGCAGGAAATTTTAGTTTTTAAAAAGCGTAATATATGGCTTTGTAATATTTTTTTGATATATTTCAAATTAGTTTGCAACCCATATCCGAGCCGAAGGCGAGGATAGGAGACTTTTCGGAGCACTTTGCAGAAAATTAGATATGCCCTCACAAAATTAGATAAAAGTTTTCCCGAAAAGCTCCGTGACAAGTGGAGGGTGCAAGGATTGCACGTGGGTGCACTTTGCACGAGGATCTTCGAGGGGATTAAAGCATCATAGGAAAAAGCCCGACACTAATAAAGGGAAATCCCCAGAAACCGTAGGCATCAAGAGGCGACTTTTGGTTACTTTTCCTCGAACGGAAAAGTAACTCCCCCGCGGATAGCGGGCGTATTTGCTGCGGTCAGCAAAAAAACAGACTAAGAAGATGATTACAACCCTTACGTCTTTCCCAAGAAATTTCCCTTAACAAATAGCTGACTAAGAAGAATACAGTTAACTTGCTGCAAGTAAATCTTAAACATTAAAAGTTCTTTGCTTACTTTCTTCAAGCAAAAAACTAAAGTAATAAATTAGAAAAGACTTGTCTGCGAGGTATAAAGCGGGAAACAAATAAAAGTGTCCCGTGAATAAAGTTCTTTGCCTACTTTCTTACAAGAAAGTAGGGAAAAAAGAAAAAAAGAGAAAAAATAAAGGAGAAAAAATTATGAAAGCAACACAAAATCAGATAGATAACCTTGTTTCCCTTCTTGACGGATATGTTCAAAAAGGTGGACACCATTTAAATGTAAACGTATTTACAAAAGAAACTTTTCTTGATGCACAGGCACATCCGGAGAAGTATCCGCAGCTAACGATAAGAGTAAGCGGATATGCGGTAAACTTCATCAAGCTGACGAAAGAACAGCAAGATGAAGTAATATCCAGAACATTCCACGAAAAAATATAAACAAATGAAAGGCTTTGTCCATTCGACAGAGAGCTTCGGAACAGTAGACGGTCCCGGGATAAGATACGTTGTATTTATGCAGGGGTGTCCGCTCCGATGCCTGTACTGTCATAATCCTGATACATGGAAAACAAATTGCGGAAAACAGATGACGCCTGAGCAGATACTTGAGGAGTTCTCCCAAAATAAGGCATTTTATAAAAAAGGCGGAATAACGGTAACGGGCGGAGAACCACTCTTGCAGATAAACTTTTTGATTGACCTTTTCAAAAAGTCAAAGAAATACGAAATCCATACGTGCCTTGATACGTCAGGAAGCATATATTCAGAGGAAAATCAGACATTCGTAAAAAAGCTTGGCGAGCTTGTAAAATATACCGATTTGGTTATGCTTGATATAAAACATATAGACAGCGAAAAGCATAAAAAACTTACTGGAATGGGAAACGAAAATATACTATTGTTTGCAAAGTACCTCGAAAGTAAAAACGTTCCCACATGGATTCGTCACGTCGTGGTAAAGGGATATACCGACGACCGGGAAGATTTAATGCACCTTGGCGAATTTGTAGGGAAACTTAAAAACATAAAGGCTCTTGATGTACTGCCGTATCATACAATGGGCGTGCAGAAATACAAAAATCTCGGACTGAACTATGCACTTGAATCGGTAGATGCTCTGACTCAGGACGAAACGATAAAGGCAAAAAAGATAATTCTCGAAGGCGTGAAAAAGGCAAGAAATTTGTCAGTTTGATTATAGAGTAAACTAAAAACAACGATTTGGAGGAATAAGACTTGAAAAAGTATTTTTTAGGGATAAGCATAACGGCGCTTGCCATATGTATGTCCGTGCTTGCTTTTGCACAGGATTATAACCACGATTCAAACGGAAGATATGAAGTAATATATAATGGCCAGCCTGATTCTCCATATATAGTTCTTGCTTTTAAAGGAATATACGATGAGAGTACGTATAAAACTGCACTTGGAGCTCTTCCCGACAGTGATGTTGTGTATGCCGCGCAGAGAATGTCGGATAGTGACGGAAAGGTTGTCTTTGTTAACATATTCCCAAAAACATATGCCGATGCAACTGTTGTTGTAAGCGGAAAAGAGCTTGAGACTCCCGTTCTTATGGGATACCTGAAACAAAACGGAAGCTTTGATTTTGCCTCGATTGATGCAATAATGCAAAACACTCTGTTTGAGCCGGACGGAAATCAGGCAGATGATGCTTTTGCAATAGTACAGTATGTAAAGCACGATTCGTTCGGCAATTTTTCGTATGATAAACAGGAAGTGTCATTTTCTGTCAGCCCCGAGGGTAAGGGAGTAAGCTTCGACAGCGAGCAAAAGGAAAAGCTTGTTGTGTCAAACTTTGCTAAGGATGGACAGTACATAATAACTCTGCAAAGTGCAGGTATTACGGATACAATTGAAGTAACAGTTCAGAGAAAGAATCCGAGAACGGTAAAAATAGATGTGTATGCGTCCCAAACTGCACAGGAAACAAGCCAGACTTTCAGAATATCAGGTGTCGACGGTGTTTTCGGGACTCTTGAGGTCTTCCCGAAGAGCGAGGACCAGTTCGGAAAGACTCTTGAGGACGAATATAACTATTATGTCGACACACAAGCGGTTTCTATGCCGTATACCCCGACAAAAGCAGGAAGCTTTGTTCTCTCGGTGCAGAGTAAAAATAATATTGAATGTGTAAAAAATGTTGCACTTGTGGTGACGGACAGACCTGACTATAGTTCAGATGCACTTGCTCTTTATGAAGTTGTAAAACAGGCACAGGATTATCTGTACCTTGTAGAAGACGGAAAAATGTTTGTAAGTACTAAAAACGGAATAGATGTTTACGGCGAGTATAAGTGGACAACTAAGGAAAGATTTGACGCACTTGAAGCACAAGTCGATAACGCAAACTCTGTCCTTGCAAAGTATGGAAGTGCCGAGCTTACAACTCTTGAAATAAATAAAGCAAAGGATAGTATGCAAACCCAGCTTGATTTGTTTACTTCCTCGCTTAAAGACGGTACAAGAGTTGACGCACAAAGCGTGACTTTAAGTCAGGAATCAGTAACTATCGCTTATGGTAAATCAGTTGTTCTGACTGCACAGATGTACCCTGAAAAGAATACAGATTTTATCACCTGGTCAAGCTCGGACGAGGAGGTTGTAACAGTAAGCCAGACCGGTAAGGTTGTGGGCGTAGGTGCAGGAAAGGCGAACGTTTATGCAACAACAAAAACAGGCACCAAAGCAACTTGCGAAGTGTTTGTGTTTGTGCCTGTCACAAGACTTTCGGTTTACCCGACTAAGTGCTATACGTTTGTCGGGGCACAGCCGTTTAAGCTCCAGACATCAGTGCTTCCGGAGAGACACTCCGATACTATAACCTGGAGCAGCTCCAACGAAGATGTCGCAACTGTAGATGAAAACGGAGTTGTTGCAGTAAGAGGCGTAGGAAGTGCAAAAATAACAGTAAGAAGCGGCAGCGGAAAGAGTTCGACGTCAACTATCAAGGTCGGACTTAGTGCAGATAAGGTTGTATTCAAGCAATTAAAGACGTATTCTCTTGCTGTCGATAAGACACTGACACTCAGTGCAAGTGCCTGCCGCGAGGACGGCGAAAAGCCTATAAACGATAACGTTATATATGAAATAATTGAAGGCAAAAATATTGCAACTATAGATGAAGACGGCAAGCTCAAGGGTTTTGGCGTGGGAACCGTTGTTGTAAGAGCGACTGCGGAGGCAACTTTAAACGGAGCTTACGATGAAGTCGAGATAAACGTATGTATTCCTGCAACCAAGGTGTTGATTGATAAGAGCAAGCTTTCTATGGCAGTGGGACAGGAATCGGTAAAACTTCAGGTCAGAATGTCACCTGAGAATAATACAGATACACTCACCTGGCAAAGCTCGAATACTAATGTTGCCACAGTTGACGAATACGGAAACGTAACGGCAGTGGGAGCCGGTAAAGCGAATATTACAGCAAAGAGCGGCAGCGGAAAGAGTGCAAAGTGTGCAGTTACAGTAGGACTTGCAGCCGATGCTGTCGAGATAAAAGAACTAAAGTCAACGTCTCTTGCGGTTGGTAAGACACTTACCATAAGTGCAAAGGCATACTGTGAAAACGGCGATAAGCCCATAAGTAGTGCAGTTGTTTATGAAATCGTCGAGGGCAAGGAATATGCCGAAATAGATGCAAAGGGCAAGCTCAAAGGTTTGGCAGTAGGAACAGTTGTCGTAAGAGCGACTGCGGAGGCAACTTTAAACGGAGCTTACGATGAAGTCGAGATAAACGTATGTATTCCTGCAACCAAGGTTGAGTTTTCCCAGTCGGAAATAACTGTAAAAATGGGCGAAGCAATATTGCCCGAGGTAAATTTCTATCCCGACAATATGACAGATACCTTTACATTTGAAAGCTCAAACGAGGACGCTGTAAGAGCCGAGGGCGATGAGCTTGTGGCAGTAAGCGGCGGCGAGGCAACAATCACCATAAAAACAGGAAGTGGCAAAACCGATAAGCTTAAAGTTTTTGTGGAAGATGACTACAGAATAGTTATAAGCTCGGAAAGCCTTGAAACTGATGACGGCGATTTTGTAAATAAGTATGTTGTGTATAATCCGTTTAAGGCAAATACGCAGGAAGTTTACGGAACGCTTGTGACAAGCGACGAGAGCAAGCTTGATGAGTCAAAGGCAGCCGATTTTAGTGTTGTCACGCTTGAAGAAGGAAAGCTTGACGATAAAAACCAAACCTTTGACGACACTGTGGACTTGTTGTCTGACGATGGACTTGTATGGATAAAGGATTTTGACCTTGCCGAAAAGGAAATATTGATAAGTCCTGTCGGTGAGGAGGATGATGAGAACGTGCTCGGTGTGAGTGAATTTTGTCCCGTCACCGTTGTAAAGCTTGACGGAGATAGAGAGAATGCTTTTGACATCGGTAGGTTTTCACTTCTTGAATTTCTTGACCTTGCAGTGCAGACCGACGAAAACAAGTGTTTCGATATGGTTGTAAATCCGTCGCAGCCCGATGGAGACGAGGTTGCAAGATACGCAAGATTCTTAAAAGCTCTTGTGTGGGCAGACGATGTCGGGCAAGTAAGATTTGTTGTGGTAATTGCACACTCGGGCGAAAAAGCCGAATATCTTGATGAAATTGCAGTAGAAAACCCGAACAGCCAAGAGCTTCTTGATAATATGACAAAAGCATTGAATCAACTTTCAAATATCCGTATGACAGACCACAAGCAAAAGACTGTCAGAAAGCTTATAACCGATAGTGTCAAGAGTGCACTTGTTGACGGCGAAAACGGGTATCTCCTTACAAAAGAATATGTAAAGGAAACCTATGGAGGAAATATCGACACCGCAAAAAACATAGTGCTTGATGAAATGACGGCAGGTCAGGCGTCGGCGTTCTATTCACTCATAAGAAATAATGTGGATAAAGACGTTATGGATTTCCTGTCTGATTACTTCGATTTTGACACCTCGGGTTATGTTTAATCCAATTTTAAAAGAGTAAATGAGACTCTGTGTGTATCTTTGAAAGATGCGTGCAGAGTCTTTGATTTTTTAGGGATTTTTGAAAAATCATAGCAAAAACAACATAAATCACGCAAAAAACAACATAAATTAACATATTTTTATGTTTTTTCTATTGACAAAACAAAATGTGTATACTATAATAAATTTGTAAAATAGTATATTGCGTTGAAATATAATTTTATGGGGTGGTAGTTTAAATTATGAATAACGCTTCACAACAGATAAAAAAATCAGACAGAATAGAAAAATTAAAGGAAAATATGTTTAAGCAGATGCCGCAGGTTGAATGTGACAGAGCAGTTCTGCTTACACAGTCATATATGCAGACGGAACAAGAGCCGACGGTCATAAGGAGAGCAAAGGCGTTCAAGAATATTCTTGAGTATATTCCCGTAACAATCCGTGATTATGAGCTTGTTGTAGGAAGCCCGACGGTAAGGTCGAGAAGCTGCCAGACGTTCCCTGAGTTTTCTCACGAATGGCTGGAGGCTGAGTTTGATACACTCGAAACAAGAAGTGCAGACCCGTTTTATATTTCCGAGGAAACAAAGAAGGCACTTAGAGAAGTACATAAGTACTGGAAGGGAAAAACAACAAGCGACCTTGCCCTTTCGTATATAGCCCCCGAGGCAAAAATGGCTATGGACCATAATATTTTTACGCCCGGAAACTATTTTTATAACGGCGTAGGTCACGTAACCGTGCAGTACGAGAAAGTGCTTGAAATAGGTTACCGCGGAATAATAAATGAGGTTAAGGAGCAAAAGGCAAAGCTTAATCTCGGGGATGAGGATTATAATACAAGAAAAGCGTTCCTTGATGCAGTTGAAATAAGCTGTGAGGCAGCAATTACATATGCAAAAAGATATGCCCGCCTTGCACTCGAGATGCTTGAAAAAGAATCGGACCCCGTAAGAAAGAAAGAGCTTGCACTTATAGCATATAACTGTTCAAGAGTTCCCGAAAACGGTGCGACAAACTTCTATGAGGCTTGTCAGTCATTCTGGTTTGTTCAGATGCTTATACAGCTTGAGTCAAGCGGACACTCGATTTCTCCAGGAAGATTTGACCAGTATATGTATCCTTATTATAAGAAGGATATTGAAAATGGTACAATAACAAAAGAGTTCGCACAGGAGCTTATAGACTGCGTGTGGATAAAACTCAATGACTTCAGTAAGGTAAGAGATTTGGCAAGTGCCGAGGGCTTTGCCGGATATAGCCTGTTCCAGAACCTTATTGCAGGCGGTCAGAACGCTGCAGGAGAAGACGTGACAAACGACTTGTCTTATATGTGCCTTGAAGCAACACTTCACGTAATGCTTCCCGGTCCGTCGCTTTCCGTAAGAGTTTGGAATAAGTCCCCGCACGATTTTCTCATCAAAGCGGCAACAGTAACAAGAACAGGTGTCGGTCTTCCCGCTTACTACAACGACGAGGTTATAATCCCGTCTCTTATGTCAAGAGGAGTAAGCCTTGAAGATGCAAGACAGTATAATATAATAGGATGCGTTGAGCCTCAGAAGGCAGGTAAAACATGGGGCTGGCACGATGCGGCTTTCTTCAATATGTGCAGACCGCTTGAGCTTGTTTTCTCAAACGGAATTGATAAAGGCGTTCAGGTAGGACTTGCAACCGGCGAGGTCGAAAGCTTTAAGACGTTTGACCAGTTCTATGACGCATATAAAAAGCAGATGGACTATACAATATCTCTCATGGTAAATGCAGATAACGCAATAGACCTTGCACACGCAGAAAGATGTCCTCTTCCCTATCTTGCAAGTATGATTGAGGACTGTATCGGTAGAGGAAAAACTCCCGAGCAGGGTGGTGCAGTATATAACTTCACAGGACCTCAGGGCTT
Source organism: Eubacteriales bacterium (assembly GCA_045631825.1). GTDB lineage: Bacteria > Bacillota > Clostridia > Oscillospirales > CAG-382 > UMGS1387. The sequence goes on from JAZQVQ010000304.1 coordinate 7,536, forward strand.
TGGCGTTGCAAATATGGCAGATTCGCTTTATGCAATAAGAGAACTTGTGTATAACAGAAAGGAATTTACTATTTCCGAGCTTAAAGAGGCACTTGCAAATAACTATGGTATGACCGAGCTTTCGCAGGACGATATAGTAAAGATTACCGAAAACGCAGTAAAGGCTCTTGAAAGCAACGGAAGAACGCTCACAAACGAGGAGATAGCAAATATTGCGGCAAGAGTAAGACGACAGAGCGTAGCAGGAAATGCCACTTACGAGAGTATACGTAATAAGATTCTTGAGCTTGACAAATTCGGTAACGATATTGCCGAGGTTGATGCACTTGCAAGAGATGTTGCGTACACATATACAAAACCGATTGAAAAGTATAAGAATGTCCGTGGAGGAATGTTCCAGGCAGGGCTCTATCCTGTTTCGGCAAATGTACCACTCGGTGCACAGACAGGAGCAACTCCCGATGGACGACTTTCGGGCAAACCCGTTGCTGATGGTGTTTCGCCGTCAGCAGGTTATGATACACACGGACCTACGGCTTCTGCAAACTCTGTTGCAAAGCTTGACCATGCGATTGCGTCAAACGGAACGCTGTTCAATATGAAGTTCCACCCGTCAGCACTTGAGGGAAGAGCCGGACTTGAAAGCTTCGTGGCTCTTATCAGGGGATACTTTGACCAAAAAGGAAGCCATATGCAGTTTAACGTTGTAAGCAGAGAAACACTGCTTGATGCACAGAAGAATCCCGACAAGTACAGAAGTCTTGTTGTAAGAGTTGCAGGATACAGTGCGTTGTTCACAACCCTCTCGAAGTCTTTGCAGGACGATATAATTAATCGTACAGAGCAAGGCTCGATAGATTGATGATTGATTGAAAATTAACAGGTGATAGAGTTGATTGAAAAAGATTTAAATGTCACGGGGAGAATTTTTGACATACAGAAATTCTCAACGCACGACGGACCGGGCATACGCACTATAGTTTTTTTAAAAGGGTGCTTGCTTCGTTGCCGCTGGTGCTGTAACCCCGAGTCGCAGAATTATGAAATAGAAAAAATGGTGCAAAACGGCACCGAAAAGATAATAGGAAAAGATGTAACAGTCGGCGAAATTATCGAGAATGTGCTTCAGGATATGCCGTATTACCGCAGAAGCGGAGGAGGACTCACTCTTTCGGGCGGCGAGGCTATGTGTCAGGTTGACTTCGGGCTTGCACTTTTAAGAGCGGCACGTGAGTTTGGCATAAATACCGCCATTGAGACAACGGCGGCAATGCCGTACGAGGTTGTTGAGCAGTTTGTCAAAAATCTTGATTATGTCCTGCTTGATATTAAGCATATGAATAGTGATAAACATAAGGAATTTACAACGAAACCCAATGAGGTAATTCTTGAAAACGCACAAAAGCTTTCAAAGATAGCTAAAAATCTCGTGGTAAGAGTTCCTGTTATTCCGGGCTTCAATGATACTAAAGATGAAATTCTTGATATAGCAAGATTTGCAAAGAGCCTTGGTATAGTCGAGCAAATACATCTTCTTGCGTACCACAGACTTGGTTATGATAAGTACATAGGACTTGGAAGAACGTATGGTATGGGCGATGTGAAATCGCCGACAAAGGAGTATATGGCAGAACTTGCCGGCGTTGCTGAAAGTGTCGGCTTAAAAGCAGTGATTGGAGGGTAGCGATATAAATGAATAATTTTAATAATGACAGTGTTTATGAGAACAAGCAGAGAATTATTCAGGAGCTTGTTCCCGGTAAGCAGATAACTCTTGCACATATTATCGCAAACCCTGATGAAATTTTGTATAAGAAGCTGGGACTCGACCCGTCGGTTGATTATTCGCAAAACAAGTGTGCTATCGGACTTGTTACAATGTCCCCTGCCGAGTATGCAATTATAGGTGCCGACCTCGCAATAAAAAAGTCGGGAGCAAAGCTTGGCTTCGTCGATAGATTTTCCGGAACACTTATCGTTACGGGTACTGTCTCTGAGGTCGAGGCCTCGCTTAACGCAGTTACTGAATACGCAGAACGAAAACTTGGTTTTAAGGTTTGTCAAGTTACGAGGACTTAATTTATTTTTATTTTTTTATTTTTTATTTTTTCTCCTACTTTCTTGTAAGAAAGTAGGCAAAGAACATTTAATGTTTAGGTTTACTTGTAGCAAGTTAACTGTATTCTTCTTAGTTGCAATTTACTAAGGGAAATTTCCGTTTCACCTTTTCAAAAATTTCCTGCCACACAAAGCAACTCTTGATTCAAGATCAAGACGGTTTGGAAGAATTTATTAGGATTTAAAATAAGACCTTTACAAATTCTGAATAAAATATCCTCCAAACGTCTTGCTAAATTTCCGACAAGGGAAGTCCCCAGAAACCGCAGGTGTCGGTGGCGACTTCCCCATACTTTTCCTCGTGCGGAAAAGTAACTCCCCCGCGGATAGCGGGCGGCAATTGCTGTGACCAGCAAAAAATCGACTAAGAAGATGAATACTTCACATACATCTTTTCAAATAAAATCTCCGCTTAACAAAAAACAGACTAAGAAGAAAGCCGAAAGAAATAAACCTAAAGAATTAAAGTTCTTTGATCACTTTCTTTCAAATAAAAAACTAAAGCAATAAATTTGAAAGACTTACCCTCGTGGTATGAAGTGATAAAACAAACAAAAGCAGACCGAAATTAAAGTTCTTTGCTTACTTTCTTTCAAGAAAGTAAGAGAAAATAAAAGAAAAAGAAAGAGAGCAAGAAAGTAAGTATCAAAAGGAGAAAACGTGAGAAAACTTATATTGATAGGTCGGAGCGAAAGCGGAAAAAGCACACTGATACAAGCATTAAGAGGTGCAGAAATTCACTATCATAAAACGCAGTATATTGATTATTCCGAAACCATAATAGACACTCCCGGCGAATATGTCGAGGACAGACAGTTTGGCGGAGCACTGGCGGTGTACTCGTGCGAAGCAGACGTTGTCGGGCTGTTGCTGTCGGCAACCGAACCATACTCGCTCTTTCCTCCTTGCCTTACGGGTATGTCAACCCGACCTGTTATAGGAATTGTCACAAAGTGCGACCACGAGGACGCAGTTCCCGAACGTGCGAAAGCCTGGCTCGAGCTTGCAGGCTGCAAACGTATCTTTTTCACAAGCAGCTATAGGCACGAGGGTATAGATGAAATCATGCAGTATCTTTCTTTGGATAAAGAACCTGAAGTGTGAATGTAATGTTAACAAAAACCAATATTACGAGCGAAAACAACACAAAACAACAAAAAACTTCTAAAAAACAACATTTTTTCGCCCAAAACTGTTGACACAACAGATTTATAATGCTATAATTATATCGTAAAAGAGTGAAATGTGAATTTTGCTTTGTCCGATACGATATAAAACAAATTAAAGGAGAAAAAGGAAATGGCAACAGAATACGAAATCAAAAAACAAATCTGTGACATTGGAAAGCGTATCTACAACAGAGGAATGGTTGCTTCAAATGACGGTAATATTTCCGTAAAACTCAATGACAACGAATTTCTCTGTACACCTACAGGGGTAAGCAAGGGCTTTATGACTCCCGACTACATCTGTAAAGTAGATAAAGACGGAAATGTTATTCAGGCAAATGATGGCTTCAAACCGTCATCTGAAATAAAGATGCACATGCGTGTATATAAGGAAAGACCTGACGTAAACTCGGTTGTTCATGCACATCCTATGTATGCAACAAGCTTTGCAATTGCAGGAATTCCGCTTACAGAGCCGATTATGCCTGAAGCAATTATAGCACTCGGCTGTGTGCCGATAGCAGAATACGGAACACCCTCAACAGAGGAAATTCCGGATGCAGTATCAAAGTACCTCCAGTATTTTGACGCAGTACTTCTTGAAAACCATGGTGCACTTACATTCTCTGACTCTCTCCTAAATGCATATCATAAGATGGAATCAGTAGAATTTTATGCACAGCTTCTCTATCAGGCAAAGATGCTCGGCGGAGCAAAACCGCTCAGCGAACAGCAGGTACAGAGACTTTATGAAATCAGACGCCAGTTTGGTATGAAGGGTAAGCATCCCTCTGACCTCTGCCCCAACGCTAAGGCAGGTAAGCCCAGCTGTCATTCATGCGGTGGTTCATGTAACGGTTCTTGCGGTGGACATTCACACAGTGCTGAAGATGAAATCATAGCACAGATTACAAGAAACGTGCTTGCACAACTCGGTAAGTAATTGATAGTGTAAATCAGAAGAGGAGCTGACAGTGCTATGGCAAAGGACCTTGAATCAATAGTAGACGGCGTTGTCAGACAGGTTCTGGCACAGGGTACCGGCAAAAATGCAGAGAAAAAACAAAATAATTTTTCAAAAATGACTCTTGCGACTGCACGCCAGCTTATAAGAGCCGTTGAGGCAAAGGCAAAGGATATGGGTGTTAAAGCCGTTGTGGCGGTAAGCGACGGCGGTGGAAACATTGTTGCAGTAGAGTGTATGGATGATGCATTTTTGGCAAGTTACGATATAGCGGTAAATAAAGCGTATACCGTGGTTGCACTTAAAATGCCCACCAAAAACCTTGCAAGTCTTGCAAAACCGGGTGGTTCGCTCTATGGTATACAGCATACAAATAGCGGAAGAATAGTGATTTTCGGAGGCGGAGAACCACTGGTCAGTTCCTGCGGAATAATCGGAGGACTTGGCGTAAGCGGAGGAACTGCCGAGCAGGACACACTTCTTGGGGAGTACGGCAGAGATTATTTTGAACAGAACATGCGATAAATTTTAATTAAAATAAGGAGAATGATGATGGACGTAAAGGCGAACGACATAGAAGCCATTGTGCGACAGGTGCTTTCGAATCTCAAAGATGCTCCTTCGTCAAATGCAAATGATTCGGCAGGCATTGCACCCAAAAGTGCACAAGTTCCTAAGACCGCAAGAGTTGCAATGCTGACAAAGCTTGAGCATTTTGACCTTAATGAGTATCCGATACCTGCACTTGGTGATGACGATGTGCTTGTAAAGGTTGAAGGCTGTGGCGTGTGTGGAACCGACGCTCACGAATTCAAGCGTGACCCGTTCGGACTTATACCTGTTGCACTCGGACACGAGGGAACGGGTGAAATAGTTGCAATGGGAAAGAATGTCACAAAGGACAGTGCAGGAAAACCCTTAAAGGTCGGCGATAAAATTGTCACTTGTATGATATTCAAGGATAACCCCGATATTACAATGTTCGACCTCAACAAACAGAACGTTGGCGGAGCAGATGTATACGGCCTTCTTCCCGACGAGGCTGATAACCACTTTAAAGGCTGGTTTGCAGACTACATCGTGGTTAAGGGTGGATCGACAATATTCAACGTAAGTGACCTTGACTTAGACTCAAGAATTCTTATAGAACCGTGTGCAGTGCTTATTCACGCAGTTGAAAGAGCAAAGACAACGGGAATACTCAGATTCAATTCAAAGGTTGTAGTACAGGGTTGCGGACCTATCGGTCTTATCTGTATAGCAGTTCTCAGAACTATGGGAATAGAAAACATAGTTGCAGTTGACGGAAACGATATGCGTCTTGACTTTGCAAAGCAGATGGGTGCAAATAATACCGTAAACTTTGCAAATCATAACGGAATTGAAGCACTTGAAAACGCAGTTAAAGAAGCATGTGGCGGAAGTTATGCTGACTTTGCATTCCAGTGCACAGGCTCGCCCGTAGCTCATGCAAACATCTATAAGTTTATAAGAAACGGCGGAGGACTTTGCGAGCTTGGTTTCTTCATCAATGGTGGAGACGCCCAGATAAACCCACACTTCGATATTTGTGCAAAGGAAATTACAACAGTTGGCTCGTGGGTGTACACACTCAGAGATTATGCGACAACATTCGATTTCCTCAAACGTGCAAAAGCAATCGGAATTCCGCTTGAAAAGCTCATAACTCATAAGTTCACTCTCGAACAGATAAACGAAGCTCTCGAAGCAAACCTTTCGATGAAGGGACTTAAAATCGCAATAGTCAATAAATAAAAACGCGTTCAATTAAAATAAAAATAAAAAATATATATCTTTAAGGAGGATATAATCATGGCATACGAAGCACTTGGTATGATCGAAACAAGAGGTCTTACAGCAGCAGTTGAAGCAGCAGACGCAATGGTAAAGGCAGCAGAGGTAACACTTATCGGAACAGAGAAAATCGGTAGCGGACTCGTATCTGTTATGGTAAGAGGAGACGTTGGAGCAGTTAAGGCTGCAGTAGAATCAGGCACAGCAGCAGCTTCAAGGCTCGGCGAAATCATCGCAACTCACGTAATTCCCAGACCTCACGCTGACGTTGAAAAGATTCTTCCTAAGTTTTAATTGAATCAATTAAAATACATAGGAAAAATACCGTCTGACAGGAGGCATTGTTATGGCTGAAAAAAAGCAGACAGCAAAAAAAGCAGAGACAGCAAAGACCGAGACAAAGTCAACAGTCATTGCAAACCCTGCAGTAGATGCCGAAAAACTTATTGAGGCAAACCCTAAAAAAACCAAAGAACAGGAGAAAAATACCATGGTACAGCAGGCATTAGGTATGGTTGAAACCAGAGGCTTGGTTGCAGCAATCGAAGCTGCAGATGCAATGCTCAAGGCAGCCAACGTAGAACTTGTAGGAACAGAGAAAATCGGTAGCGGACTCGTATCCGTTATGGTAAGAGGAGACGTAGGAGCAGTTAAGGCGGCAGTTGAAGCAGGTCTTTCTGCAGCACAGAAGCTCGGCGAAATCATCGCAACTCACGTTATCCCCAGACCTCATACAGACGTCGAAAAGATTCTTCCCTCACTCAAGTAATAAAGGAGAATCACACTTTTCAGACAGAGCACGTCGGGTGCGATTATATAAATTGTCGCACCCGACTGAGATAATTTACCGGTCGGGATTTTTTGCACATTTACATATTTATATAAAGGTAATTTTATATGCGTACGTAAGTGTCGGTAAAAACAAAACAAAAAGGTACAAAGTGCTGCAAGATTGGAGTGTACATAGTGATAATAGGAAAAGTAACTGGAAGTATAGTTTCCACAAGAAAAAATGAAAACCTTGTCGGACATAAATTGCTGATAATAGAACCGGTTGGTTGTATGAGAGCAAAGGACGAAGCAAAAAGCTTCGTGGCTATAGATAATGTAGGAGCCGGTGTCGGAGAAATTGTCCTTGTGGCAAAAGGCAGTGCGGCAAGAATTGGTTGCGGATGCGAAAATGCACCTGTCGATGCAGCTATCGTCGGAATTGTTGACGACGGAAGCGATTTGGAGAATGAATAATGAATAATCAAATGGATATGGATATAACGTTGCTTTCGTCTTTGCTCAGAGAAGGTGGCGTTGTCGGTGCAGGCGGAGCGGGCTTTCCCTCTTACGCTAAATTGAATAAGGATGCAGATACAATTATCCTAAACTGTGCAGAATGTGAGCCGCTTCTTAAACTTCATAGACAAGTCCTTGAAAATCACGCACAGGAAATTTGTTTTGCACTTGATACAGTGGCAAAGGCAGTTGAGGCAGATAGGGTTATTATAGCAGTAAAACCTGCGTATAAAAAGGCAATTTTTGCAGTTGAAAAATGCCTTGCACAGTACCCAAATTTGTCTATAGGTCTTCTTCCGGAGATATATCCGGCAGGAGATGAGGTTGTAACAATCTATGAAACAACAGGACGTGTTGTTCCTGCAGGACAGCTGCCCATTTCCGTGGGTGTTACAGTGTTCAATGTTGAGACAATGCTCAATGCCGCAAGAATGATTAGTGAAAATAAACCTGTTACTTATAAATACGTAACGGTTGCCGGTGAGGTTAAAAACCCTTGTACGCTTAAAGTTCCGCTTGGTATGACATATGGCGAACTTATAGAACTTGCAGGCGGTGAGACTGTAGATAATACAGTCATAATCGCAGGCGGTCCCATGACGGGAAATATCGCTTATAAATCCGATGTGGTTACAAAAACCTCAAACGCAGTGCTTGTTATGCCGGAAAATCAGTATATCGTTCAGAAGAGAACAACTCCTCCGACAATAAGCCTTAAAAGAGCTATGAGTGCTTGCTGCCAGTGTATGATGTGTACAGATTTGTGCTCAAGAAATCTGCTTGGTCACCCAATAGAGCCGCATACCTTTATGCGTGCTTCGTCAAGCGGTGTTACAACAGATACAGAGCCTTATCTTAATACATTTTTCTGTTCCTCGTGCGGCCTTTGCGAACTATATTCGTGCTTCCAGGAATTGAACCCCAGAACACTTATAGGACTTACAAAAGCACAATTAAGAAGTAGCGGAATATCAATCCCTAAGGATATAAAGCAAGCCGAAGTGAATAAGCAGAGAGAGTATAGAACAGTTCCAATGTCAAAGCTCATCTCACGTCTGGGCCTTAAAAAGTATGACGCAGAATGTCTGCTCGATGAAACACTTGTAAAGGCAAACAGCGTAAAGATTATGCTCTCGCAGAGTATCGGTGCTCCGTCAAGCGTATGCGTAAAGGTCGGAGATACGGTTAAAGAGGGCGATGTCGTGGGAAATGCCCCCGAAAAGCTCGGAACACCTGTACACTCGTCGATAGACGGAGTTGTTGCAGAGGTAACCGAAAAGTATGTTGTCATAAAGGCAAAGGCATAGAGAGGTGCAGATAAATGAGTAAAGCAATCGGAATGGTTGAATATAAAACAGTGTCGTCGGGTATAACGGCGGCAGATACTATGGTCAAGACAAGTAGCGTCGAGGTAATTTCCGCTGCTACTGTTTGCCCTGGTAAATACATAGTTCTTATAACGGGTGAGCTGAGTGCCGTAAGAGCATCAATAGATGCAGCGGCAAAAAACAGCCCTGATATGCTGACAGATTCGTTCGTGCTTGGAAATCCGCATGAGGATATTTTCAAGGCAATGTATGGCGGTGCGGCAGTTGAAGATGCAAAGGCACTTGGTGTTCTTGAGACATTTTCGGCTCCGTCGATAATTGTGGCAGCAGATAGTGCAGCAAAAGCTTCGGAGGTTCAGCTGATTGAACTTAGAATTGCAAGAGGTATGTGCGGAAAATCGTATATGCTTCTTACAGGAACAGTCGCTTCTGTCACAGCGGCAATAGAGCACGCAAAACAGAAGGTTGGAACAGACGGAATGCTTCTTGATTACTCGGTAATACCCAACCCCGATAAAGCAATTTGGGATAGTATTCTATAATAAAAATAAAACAGTAACGTAAAAGTTTGCTGTGCGAATTCGGAGGACAGATGCTACCAATAGAGAGAAAAAATGCAATTCTTTCAAAGCTTGTTACAGATGGAAAGGTAATAGTCAGTGACGTGGCGGCAGAATATGATGTTACGGAAGAAACTATAAGACGAGATCTTGATAAGCTTGAAAAAGAGGGACTTGCAAAAAAGACTTACGGCGGTGCGGTTAAGGTTGAAAACCTGAATGTTGATCTTCCCTATACAGTAAGAAAACAGACAAATGTTGAGGGGAAAAAGTATATAGCTGAAAAAATAGCAACACTGATAAAAGACGGAGACTATATACTTCTCGATTCAAGTACAACTGCTCTTTTCACGGTTAAGAGTATATCCTCATTGCATAATATAACGTTGCTTACAAATTCTATCGAGGTGCTTCTCGAAATGCCGCAAAATAGCGACTGGCGGGTTATCTGTACGGGCGGAGAATTTATACAGAACAGCCTCTCGTTTGCAGGACGTCAGGTTGAGAGTATAATTGATGAATATAACGTCGACCTTTCAGTGCTTTCGTGTAAAGGACTTGATATGGAAAAGGGTGTCACGGATACACGTGATTTTAACGCACAAATAAAGAAATCGTTTATGCGTTCGGCAAAAAAGGTTATACTTGCAGTGGATTCAACGAAGTTTGATAAAACAAGTTTTGTGAGATTTGCAGACATTTCCGATATTGATGTTCTCGTGACGGATATATGCCCGTCGGATGAGTGGAAAAATTACCTCTCAAGTAATAATGTTGAATTGTATTATTGATTAGCTTTCGGCAATGCGATTTAGTGTTGCCGAAATAAAATAATGCGAATGACAAAAAATTAACATTCGCATAATTGCCTGATGGAGAATGGTTTATGCAGAGATTTAAGCTAAAAACGGAAATAATTTTCGGGGATAATGCTCTGGATGTATTAAAACAGATAAAAGAAAAAAACGCAGTTGTGTTTACTGATGCGTTCCTTGCAGATAACGGAACTGCTGACAGAATAAAGGGACTTTTGTCGGGCTGTCAAAACATTAGCGTGTATTCCGATGTAAAGCCCGATCCACCTGTTGAAGTAATAGCAAGCGGACTTAAGTTTTTGATGGATGCCGATGCAGATGTCGTAATAGCAGTAGGCGGAGGTTCGGCGATAGATGCGGCAAAGAGCACGGTTTACGTGGCACGCACGTCGATGAAAAAGCATATTCGCCTTATTGCAATTCCCACAACCAGCGGAACAGGGTCCGAAGTAACACAGTTTGCGGTTATATCGGATACACAGGCAGGTAAAAAAGTGCCGCTTGTTGATGAATCAATGCTTCCCGAAATGGCAGTGCTCTCAAGTGAGCTTACGGCAAGCGTTCCGCCTGCGGTTACTGCTGATACGGGTTTTGATGTGTTGACTCACGCACTTGAAGCATATATTTCAACAAACGCAAATGAATATGCAGATGCGTTGGCGGAAAAATCCGTTGAGCTTTTTGCAGACTATATAGTTGCTGCATACAAGAATGGAAATGACCTTGTTGCACGTGAGAAGATGCATACTGCTTCCTGCCTTGCGGGAATAGCGTTTAACGAGGCAAGCCTTGGTATAAATCACGGTATAGCACACGCACTCGGAGCACATTTTCATATTCCCCACGGACGAGCAAACGCAATGCTTTTGCCGCACGTGCTCAGATATAACGCTGAACTTGATATAAAGTTTTGCGTTAAAAATGTCTGTGCTACGGCGGATAAGCTTGAGGGACTTGCACGAAGACTTGGGTACCCTGCAAACAGCCCTGATGTCGGTGTAAGAAATATGATACATAAAATCAAGGAGTATCAGCGTTGGCTTAATATACCCACAACGCTTGGAGAAGCAGGTGTTACAAAGGAACAGTATGAAAAGGCAAAGGGTCATATAATAGAAAGTGCACTTGCCGATGCCTGTACCGCTACAAACCCGAGAAAAGTTGATGCCGCCGGCGTTGAGGAAATTCTCTCTAAAATAGCGAAGTTTTGATAGTATAAAGGGACAGTAAAAGGGCTTGTAGCAAAATAGTGCAGAATGCACAATCTGAACCCGAAGGTGTACAAAGGTACGTCGAGAGGTGAAGATTGTGTATAATACAAAAAAATTAATAAATACATAGAAAAAACGGCTTTTCGGCCGTTTTTTCTACTTTTTAGTTACAGTGAAATTATTTTTAAAATTTCTCTTCTGTTATTTCTTTTTTGTATGGTCTGTGCATTTTGCTACAGCCCCTTTAATCATTTTAAAAACAATTTTTCCCATGTTGACACATTCATTTTCAGAAATCCTGTTGGAAAATGCATTATGCCGCCTTTACTTTGCAGGAAGGTCAAGAACTTTTATTTCCCTGTTGTAAATGCGTACCATAAACAGAATAGACAACGTAAGCGACATAAGCTCTGCGATAGGGAAAGAGAGCCACACAAGGTTTATGTTTGCGGTGAAACGAGCAAGGAAAAACGCCGTCGGAACAAGCACAACAAGCTGTCTGCAAACTGAGACGATAAGACTGAGAACTCCGTTTCCGAGAGCCTGAAAAACAGAGCCGGCAATAATACAGAAACCTGCAAAAATAAAGCTGATGCTGATGCTTCTGAGCATAGGAATGCCGATGGAAATAATGTTTTTCATATCCTCGCCTTGCGTGTCAAATATCTGAAGCAGAGTTCCGGGTATAAGCTGGAATATGGAAAATCCGATAAGCATAATGCAGACGGCATAGAATACACTAAGCTTAATCGTCTTTGTAATACGCTTTCTTTTTCTGGCACCAAAGTTGTAAGCAATGATTGGCACCATTCCGTTGTTGAGACCAAACACTGGCATAAATACAAAGCTCTGCAACTTGAAATATATACCGAAGACAGCCTGAGCCGTCTCAGCTGTTGCAGCATCAAAGATGCGGACAATCTGGTTTATGCAAACCGTCATAACCGAGCCGATTGAAGCCATTATAATAGACGGAACACCGACGGAATATATCTTTGCGATTATTTTTCTGTCGGGATAAAAAAATCCCGAAAACGATAACCTTACTTCCCTGTTGAATCTTGTGTGCAGAAAACATCCTACAAAGAAGGCTATAACCTGACCTGTAACTGTAGCAACCGCAGCACCCTTAACGCCCATTTTCGGAAAAAATAAATAACCGTTAATCATAATCGGGTCAAGGATGATGTTGAGCAAAGCACCTGTCAACTGAGTTGCCATACTCAGCGAGGTTTTGCCGGTTGACTGAAGTAATTTCTCAAAGACAACCTGCCCGAAAAGACCGGCTGAAAAAATCATACAGACGGAAAGATATTCTTTACCATACTGTATAACCATAGGGGAACTGCCGAAAGACTTGAAATACGGCTCAACGGCAAAGAAACCGAGAAGCATTACGACAACCATACTTATAAGCATTATAAAAATTCCGTTGTTTGCAACGGCGTTTGCCTTTTCGTGATTTTTCTCACCAAGACTTTTTGAAAGCAGTGCGTTCATACCAACGCCTGTACCGACGCTTATTGCGATAAGTAAATTCTGTACGGGGAATGCAAGCGAAAGTGCAGTGAGTGCATCCTGACCGAGACTTGAAACAAACATTGTGTCCACAACGTTGTATAAAGCCTGTGCAAGCATTGAAATCATCATGGGAATTGCCATGGACAGTAAAAGACTGTTTTCATTTTGCGTTCCCATCTTGTTTTCTCTGGTTATAAAATCCTTTGTCATTTGTTTTTTCCTTCCTGAAAAAGTGAAATTCAATCTTTTGCCTGTGATTGAATTGATGTGGATAATTTAATGCATAAAGCTACATTTTTTCGTGCCGTTTGCATATATAACGGTATATATAAATCCCGATAAGACTTAAAGTGAGGGCTAAAATAAAGGCGACTATAGCAAAAACGTAGCTCTCGTTCCCGAGGGCGTGGCCTCCGAGTGTCGAGGTGATTATGGAAAATAGTCTTCCGATGATGCATATTGCAACCCAGTGGATAAATTTAATGTCGGTAAGACCTGCAAAATAGCAAAGTAAGTCCTTTGGTGTTCCGGGGATTGAAAAGATTATTGCAAAGAGAATTGTTCTGTGCGGAGACTTTTGCAGGAAATTGAGCTTATCCAGCTGTTTTTGCGAAAAGAATACAGAAGCAAACTTGATTCCGTATGTCCGTGATGCAAGAAACATCAATATGCTTGTGCATACCGTCGCAATAAGGCATAAAACAGTTCCCTCCACTGCCCCGAAAGCATAACCTGCTGCAATTTCAAGCGGCTCTCCCGGGATAAATGCAATTATTGCCTGAAGTATAACCATAAATATAAACGTAAGCTGCCCATAGAAACCCTTTTCTTCGATGTATAGCCTTAATGTTTCGGGGTCTGATACCAGATGAAAGAATGGTCTGCAAACAAAGTAATATAAAACCAAAGTTGAAATAAATATAGCCGCTATGATTGCTAAAATCAAAGCCTTCTGCTTTTTGTTGTAACTGTTTATTTGCACCACCGCCTCTGGTTGAATTATCTTTGAGGGACTTATAAGTGATTATAATATATAAATTTGTACACTAAATATGAATATATTTAATGTATTGAAAACTTTGTCGTTATTTTTTTGTCAAAATAGTCAAAATAATGTGTCCAATGCTCGACAAGAAAATGAAATTGTTGTCACTTTGCACAAAAATAAAAATACTTTTCGGAAAATTTATACATTTTGTTGACAAATACAACAAATGTGTGTATAATTTATGTATTAACACAAAACATTTTTGTGGTGATAAATAAAAAGGTTTTAACCTTTATAATTTGGAGGAAAAAATGATGAAAAAGTTTTTGGCAATCATTTTGTGTCTTGCAACGGTTTGTATTTGCTTTGCCGGTTGTAACGGCACGACAGACAACGGAGATAAAGACGCACTCACAGCTTACGTTATAGCAGAAAAGGGCGATACATATTCGCTTGGACTTGCAAATAACTTTAAAACAGCATTTGAAGAAAACGGCGGAATTGTTGTAATGGAAACATTCCCCACAAATACAACAAACTTCTCGGACTATCTCCAGAAGGCACTTGATAAGAATGCAGACTGCATTTTTGCACCCAACTCAACAACAGTTGCGGCAAACCTTCTTAAAAACGCAGATGACCTTGGCATAGAGTGCCCCATTCTTGCGGGAGATACTTGGGAATCATCAGTTATACTTGACGCAGTAAAGGGAACAGAGCTTGAAGTATACTGCTCCACCTTCTTTGATGAAAATGATGCTTCATCAAGTGCGGCAAGCGAATTTGTGACAGGCTTTAAGGCTTGGCTCAATGCAAACAAAGAATACTACGATATGAACGGCGGAAACGACATAGTTGCTGCAGTTTCAGCTCTTGGCTTTGACGCTTATAATATAGCACTTGCTGCTATCCGCGAGGCTGCTGAAATTAATGGAGCAGACCTTACATCAGTAGACGTTGCAACAGCACTCTGGACTCTCACATATGAGAACGGTGTTGCAGGTGAATGTAAGTTTGATAAGAACGGCGATGCTATAAAGAGCAGTGCTTACATAAAGAAAGCCGGCGACGGAAAATTTGATTTCGTAACAGTTCAGTCTGTTGAAAATAATGCAACTCAGGCAACACCGTTTGATTACGGAACAGCCGAGGGTATAAAGCTCGACACAGAGAATAAAAAGATTGTTATAGGCGTGTATGAGCCGACATCCGGTGCAAATGCTGCAGGCGGTAAGCAGGAAGTTCTCGGCGTTATGTACGCAAACTCGCTTGATAACATTGTTACAATCGCAGGCGAGGATTATAAAGTTGAGTATTACGTAAGTGATAACGGCTCACTCGAGGAAAATGCAGTTACAGCAGCTTCCAACATTGTAAACCAGAAAGCACTTATATCACTCGGCTCGTATGGCTCGGGCGTTTCAATTGCAGCTGCAGATACATTTGAAGCAGCAGGTATGCCTGCAATCGGCATTTCATGTACAAACGCATCAGTAACAGAGGGAAATAACTACTATTTCCGTACATGTTTCCTTGATCCGTTCCAGGGATCAGTTATGGCTCAGTTTGCTTGGAGTCTTGCTACTAAATAAGTTTTAAGACAGATAAAGTACGGCGGATGAGTCTGCCGTACTTTTGTATTTTGAAAGGTTTTGGTTATGAATATTCTTCCATATCTGATAAGAGGACTTGCAACGGGTGGACAATTTGCACTTGTTGCGATAGGATATACAATGGTATATGGTATACTCAAGCTTATAAACTTCGCACACGGCGATTTGTTTATGGTTTCTGGAATTATGCTTATATACCTTGCATCAAGCTTCCCTGCAATGCCGATATGGGCATCTATTACAGCGATGGTGGTGCTCACGGTCGTAATTGGATTTTTTATAGAAAAATTTGCATATTCTCCACTAAGACAGGCTCCGAGAATGTCGGTTATGATTTCTGCAATAGGCGTATCGTACCTTTTGCAGAATTTGGTTAGCTATATAACGGGAGGACTGTCAAAACAGTTTCCAGATATACCGGTTATAAGCGAGGGTGTAAGACTGTTCGGGGTAAAGGATAAACTGACAGTGTTTATTTCACCGATTGTTGCACTTGTGCTTATGGCACTTCTTGTGCTTGTGATAAATCATACAAAGTTTGGAATGTCAATGAGAGCGGTTTCGCGTGATTTTGAAACATCTCAACTTATGGGCGTTAAAATAAACAGAGTAATTTCAATGACTTTTGCAATAGGGGCACTTCTTGCGGCAGTAGGCTCGGTGCTGTATTTTGCAAAGAATACAGGTGTAAACCATTTAGCCGGATCAACACCGGGAATAAAGGCATTTATTGCTGCGGTTGTTGGCGGAATAGGCTCAATACCGGGAGCGGTTGTGGGAGCACTTGTTATAGGTCTTGTTGAAAGTCTTGCAAAGGCTTTCGGACTTGCGGATTTCAGCGATGTTATATCGTTTGCACTTCTTATCGTAATACTCGTTGTTAAACCCACAGGAATATTTGGTGAAAAGGTAACGGAGAAGGTGTGATATGAAAACAACATTTTGGCATAAAAATAAAAGAACATTGTGTAACCTTGTTTTTCTGGCACTTTTGACACTTGTGCTCGTTGGAATACAGTACCTTTCCTCGCCGACATCAATGTGGTTTTCTGTGCTAAGAAAAGTTTCCACCTTTGCACTTGCGGCAGTTTCGATGAATTTGCTTAATGGCTTTACGGGACTGTTCTCGCTGGGACAGGCAGGCTTTATGTTGCTTGGAGCGTATAGCTATGCGATTTTCACAATACCTGTCGAGGCAAGAGAAAGCGTTTTCAGAAACTATGGTGATAGCCTTATACAATTCCAGCTTCCGATGGTGGTAGCACTGATAATTGCAGGAATTGTTGCGGCATTTTTTGCATATCTGATTGGTCTGCCCGTGCTCAGACTTAAAAGCGATTACCTTGCAATAGCAACACTTGGTTTTGCAGAAATAGTAAGAGGACTTGTGCAGCTGCAGTATTTCGGCTCGGTGACAAACGGACCTGACCCGATAAACTCGTTTACTGCACCTAAAAATATACTTGTCTATGCGGCTGTTGCGGGAGTTTGTATACTTATTATAATAATGTTGATAAATTCGACGTACGGACGGGCGTTTAAAGCCATAAGAGACGATGAGGTGGCAGCTGAAGCAATGGGTATAAACCTTGCAAAGCATAAACGAATTTCGTTTGTCATAAGCTCTTTTTTCTGCGGAATTGCAGGGGCTATGCTTGCAATGTGTAATACAAGCGTCTCGTCGGTTTCGTTCACGTCGAGTATGACATATCAGATTTTGCTTGTTGTGGTAATAGGCGGAATCGGCTCGGTTTCAGGCTCGGTTATTGCGGCATTTATATATTACGCAAGTAGTGAATGGTGGCTGAAATTTCTCGACCTTGAGACGTTTACCGAGGCGGGAACAAAAATACCGCTTCTTGGCCCTGGTTTTAGAATGGTAGTATTTTCCGTTCTCATTATGGTAATAGTTCTGTTTTTCAGACGAGGAATTATGGGCTCAAACGAAATATCAGTCTATGATGCGTTTGTGTGGATAAAGAAACGCTTTGGGGGCAAGACACTGAAAGGCGGTGAAAAGTGATGGCTGACGAAAAGAAAAGCGTGCTGAAAGTTCAGGACATCACAATGCAGTTTGGCGGTGTTGTTGCGGTAAACGATTTGTCGCTTGAAGTAAAAGAGGGCGAGATAGTTGCACTTATCGGTCCTAACGGAGCGGGAAAGACAACGGCGTTCAATGCAATCACCGGCGTGTATGAGCCGACAAATGGTCAGGTGTTCTTCGACGGAAATCTCGTAATTTCGAATAAACCTCGTGGTAAAATGAAGAAGATGTATCAGGGAGACAATAACGGAAAGTATACAAAGGTGATGACAAAAACTCCCGATAAACTCACCAAACTTGGTATGGCGAGAACTTTCCAGAATATAAGACTCTTTAAGTCAATGACGGTTTTTGAAAATGTCCTGACGGCAAAACACCTAAGAAGAAAATCAAATCTCTTTACCGCAATGTTCCACCTTAATTATAAGGAAGAGGAACGTATGCGTGCCGAGACAATGCAGCTGTTAAAGCTTGTTGACCTTGAGGACGTAAAGGATACAAAGGCGACAAGCCTGCCGTATGGTAAACAGAGAAAGCTTGAGATAGCAAGAGCACTTGCAACACAGCCGCACCTGCTTCTTCTTGATGAGCCGGCGGCCGGTATGAATCCTCAGGAAACCGAGGAGCTGACAAGCTTCATAAGATTTATACGAGAAAAATTTAATTTGACAATTTTGCTTATAGAACATCATATGAATCTGGTTATGGATATTTCAGACAGGATATACGTAATAGACTTCGGAAAGAAGATATCCGAGGGAACGCCGGCACAAGTGCAGTCTGATAAGAGAGTTATAGACGCATACCTGGGGGTGACTGAAGATAATGAGTAATATTCTGGAAATAAAAAATTTGTCGGTAAATTTCGGCGGAATAAAGGCAGTAAACTCAATTTCCATGGAAATTGAAAAGGGGAAAATAGTAACGCTTATCGGTGCAAACGGAGCAGGAAAATCTACGATACTCAGAAGCATCTCGGGAATTGTAAAACCAAGCGGTGGCGAAATTCTCCTCGAGGGCAAGAATATCGTCGGGCTTTCCCCTGATAAAATAGTGTCAAAGGGAGTAACGCTTGTGCCTGAGGGAAGAAGAGTGTTCCCGAATCTTTCGGTGCTTGAAAATTTGAAAATCGGAGCATATCTCAGAAAAGATAATTTCTCGTCAGACCTTGAGTATGTGTACTCGCTTTTTCCACGCCTTAAAGAGCGTCATTGGCAGCTTGCAGGAACACTTTCGGGCGGAGAACAGCAGATGCTCGCCGTGGGCAGAGCACTTATGGCAAAACCGTCGCTTGTTATGATGGACGAACCCTCTCTTGGACTTGCACCGCTTGTTGTCAGGGATATTTTTGAAATCATTAAAACCATCAACGCAAACGGAATAACAGTTCTGCTTATAGAACAAAACGCAAATATGGCATTGAAAGTTGCACATAAGGGATATGTAATACAGACGGGCAATATCACGCTTGAAGGAACCGGTATGGAACTTCTCGAAAATGAGTCCGTAAAGGAAGCGTACCTCGGAAAAACACGTTGATAATAAAACTTTTTACACAAAATATTAACGATAAGTTTGTAAATTTTCACAAACTTGGTTAAAAATTAAAAAAAACTTAAAAACCTCTTGACGAAACAATAAAAAAGGTATATTATATAGTTACATGGAAAAATGGGAGATAGTCTCAATAGGTGTCTTTTGTTTTTCAATAAGAACAAACTTTTTTTCAAGAAAGGAGAATTTTGTATGGAAAGAAAGTATCAGTCGCCTGAAATGTCCGTAATTCACGTATCAAATGAGGATATCATGGCAGGAAGCTTGCAGGACACATTCCTCGACGTAGCAAGCTTGTTTGATGCAGAATAATTAGGCGTACCACAAAATTTAAACGAATGGAGAGATTTAATTTGAAAAAGTATTTAAGTTTAGTATTGGCTGTTTTGATGGTACTTACATCAACAGCTTTCGCTGCACCGGCAATCGATGCAGGTATTGAGGATTTTGCAGAAGCAGCTGCTCCTGCAGTTGAAACAGCTGTTGCAGAGGTTGCAGACCTCACAGCAGGAACAGTTATTTTTAATTTTGATTTCACAGACAAGACTTCTTTGACAACAGATGATTCAAAGGATGTAAGTACAACATTCTCATTTACAGATATACACGAAACTGCAAATGCTTGCCTCACATCCAATGGTTCAGCATGGGCAACAATCATTGACGGTTTTGGTCAGGCTTATGGTATGGAAATTGGCACTTTCCACGGTCAAGAATGTGCTAAGTTGACTTATGACCAACCTAATGGTTCAGGTCAGTATGGTAACGATTTCCGTATCCGACTTGGAAATCCTGTAGCTCAGGCAGGTGTATACACACTTTCTTTTGATGTTTATTCAACAGTTGCCAGCAGTGCATTCAACGCAAAAATAGCTAACCCCGGTACAGCCGGAGGCCGTATGTTTGCTGATACAGTTAATGTTAAGGCGAATGAGTGGGTAACATACTCAAGAAAGATTTATATAAGAGACGCTGAAGCATACAAAATCGGAGACCACGAAATCTGTGACAGAAGAGATATTCCCGAATGGTATATCGACAACATCAAGTTGACATACGATGGACCTATATTTGCTACAACTGATGATGAAAAGGGCGAGCTTCTTTACTACTTCGACTTTGGTAAACTCGGTACTGTTTCAGGTTTCACTTCTCCTTATGCTCCCACATACGCATACGATGCAAGTTGGGTAAATAAATCAACTTCTATGGCAAACATGGGTAGTTCTTGTGAAAGAAGTGTTGAACTGTTTGACGGCGACGGAGCTTTCAAGTCAGTAAACACAGGTTACAACCAGCCCGGTGTCAGCTGGGGTGCTTTGAACGCATCTACAAATGCATTCACAAAGCTTGGAACATATACAGCTGAATATGATCTCTATTTGCCTAATGATGCGACTGTAAGTAATGATTTTTTGAAAATAATGGGCTTTACATCCGGCCCCGGCTCAGCTGGTATTGGATTTCCTAAAAACATTGACATTCCTACAAAGGGTGAATGGAATACGATAACATCAGTTGCTACAACAAGCTCTGTTTCCGGTGCTAAAAATGCTTACATCGGTGGATATATGTTTATTGACTCCGCCACAAACGTAAGCACATACTATGCAGACGACCTCAAGATTTGGTATAAGCCTGCAACAGTTCAGTTTGGTACAGCAGCAGCTGATGACCTCAACGATTACACAACAAGCTATACAGTTCCTGCTGTAGCTACAGCTGGTAACGTTTGGGTTTCAACAGATTGTACTATAGTTCTCGAAGGTGGTGCAACTGTAGCTTATGCTGACTATACAGCTAAGCTTCAGGATAAGGTATTTGTAGAAATGTCCGAAGATGACGCTGCAGCTCTTATCGTAACAAGCGAAACTGTTTCTCAATACCTTCAGGATACAGATAAGGGTATGACAACAAACGGTGTTCGTTTTGAAGCTACAATTTCTTCTGCTGCTCACGGTGCTGTAGAACAGTACGGTTTCCAGGTTAGTGCAACTGCAGACTTCGCTACAAAGCTTACAAAGGTAGTTGGTACAGTAGTTGACGGCGAATGGAATGAAACAGTTTACACTGTTGATGACGAAACAGGCGACGTTACTTTCTCCGTAGTTTGCTATGGTATGGAAGAATCCGATACATTGTACGTAAGACCTTACTTCTTGTCTAACGGAACTTATGTTTACGGCGAAACTGTTAGTGCATCTTACACTACTGCTGCTGAATAATTTCAGAGCTTAGAAATTTAATCGAAATTTTGGGAACGCCCTTGGCGTTCCCTTTTTTGTTTGCCTCTTCTTCTTTTTCTTTTTTCTTCCTACTTTCTTGTAAGAAAGTAGGCAAAGAACTTTAATTCACGGGATGCTTTTGTTTTTGTTCGGCTTTCTGTCTCGCACCTTGTTCCGTTCGAGCGGCATAACAGGGCCGCTCGAACTCATAGAAACCCAAACTTCTCTTACACTTATTCAAAAACTTCCTCTAAACAATCCCTCTCTTGATTCAAGATCAAGACAGTTTGGACGCACTTTGCAGAACAAAGAATGAGACTTTTTCAAATTTTCAACAAACCACCCTCCAAACGTCTTGCTAAATTTTCGTCAAGGGAAGTCCCCAGAAACCGTAGGCATCAAGAGGCGACTTCCCCATACTTTTCCTCGTGCGGAAAAGTAACTTCCCCCGCGGATAGCGGGCGGGGATTGCTGCGACCAGCAATAAATCGACTAAGAAGATGAGTGCCTAACATTCATCTTTCTAAATAAAAATTTCCCTTAGCAAATTGCTAACTAAGAAGATGAACGCTTAACACATCTTTCCAAATAATACCTCCGCTTAACAAAACCTGACTAAGAGGAAGAAAGCCAAGGCAAATAAACCTAAAGAATTAAAGTTCTTTGCTTACTTCCTTTCAAGAAAGTAAGAGAAAAAATAAAACAAAAAAATAAAACAAATAAGAGTGGGAGAATCTGATATGCACCCCAAAAGTTAGACACTTTTGGAGGTGCATATTTTTATG
>JAZQVQ010000305.1:0-1831 GCA_045631825.1 Eubacteriales bacterium
GACCTGAAACGTTTACGCCGATTGAATGCATAAGAAGGAAGTTCTGTGGGTCCTCTGCAAGTCCCATCTTGTGAACGATTCTTCCTGACATCGGGAATGCAGAAATACCTGCGGCTCCAATCATTGGGTTCATCTTCTTCTTGAGGAACAGGTTAAGAAGCTTTGCAAACAGTACGCCGCCGGCAGTATCAAAAATAAATGCAAAAAGACCTAAACCAAGTATGAGAAGTGTTGCAGGCTGAAGGAACTTTTCTGCTACCATCTGGTTTGCGATTGTAAGTCCAAGGAAAATTGTTATAAGGTTTGCAAGAACCTTCTGTGCAGTTTCAGACAGAGAATCAAGTACTCCACATTCTCTTATCAGGTTACCGAACATAAGAAAACCAATAAGCGAAACAGAGTCGGGTGCTATAACACCAGCTACAAGTGTTACGATAATCGGGAAGAGAATTTTTGTAAGCTTAGATACGCTCTTTGTAGAGCTATCCATTCTTATAAGTCTTTCCTTCTTTGTTGTCAAAAGCTTGATAACGGGCGGCTGAATAATGGGCACAAGTGCCATATACGAGTAAGCCGCAACCATTATAGCTCCGGTTATCGCACTGTCAGAACCAATGAGTTTATTAGCTACAACTATTGCAGTAGGTCCGTCTGCTGCACCAATTATACCGATTGATGCTGCTTCGGGAATCGAGAAAAACATAGAAGCAAGGCAAAAAGTAAAGAAGATACCGAACTGTGCCGCCGCACCGAAAATCATAAGCTTTGGATTTGAAAGCACCGGCCCAAAGTCAATCATCGCACCTATACCTATAAAGAGTATAAGCGGGAAGAGTTCATTTGCTATACCTGCATTGAAAAGAGTTGTTATAGGTCCATGCTCTCCGATTGCTCCTGAAAGCGGAATGTTTACAAGTATTGTACCAAATCCCATAGGAAGCAGAAGTGTCGGCTCCATATCCTTTGCGATTGCAAGGTATATAAGAAGTCCACCTATACACCACATCACAACCTGTTGCCATGTGAGGTTTCCAAAATTACTAAACAAATCTGAAAGTAAATCCATGTTTTTTCTCCTTTTTCTTCTTTGTATTTATTTTTTCACAAAAGGACAAAAAAATAGCTTTTACCAAAAAGCTTTTTTGCTTATATCTCTTTCAAAGTAAAAGTCTTCACATTTTAGTATGTGCCGGTCAAAAAACGTATTGATACATCAATTCGACTTTTATCGACAACTACTTCCTTTTGTATTTATCAACGGTTCTTATTATATTACAACCGACAAAATTTGTCAATAGTTATAATATACAAAAAACGACTGTGTAAAACAGTTTTTGTTGTTTTCACAAAGTTATTGAAAGTTAAATATATTTATGATAAAATAGTCTTAATAAGGTTCAATCTGTTCAGCTGAATTTGTCCGACTGATTGCAGGGGCGATTTGCTAATCGCCCGAAAAACACTTTGATTTTGTATCGAGTAGTCCAAGATTGTATATCCACATCTAATTCATCATAATTAGTTTATCTGTTAAAACAAAAGGGGGTCAGACTATGAACAAAAAAGCTATGGTTGCCATGAGTGGCGGCGTGGATTCTTCCGTCGCAGCACTTTTATTAAAACAGAAGTTTGACACCGCAGGTCTTACGCTCAAGTTGTGTGGAAAATACAACGACAATTCAAGTGAAGTAACAGACGCAAAAAAAGTTGCCGATATTCTTGGAATGCCCCACTTTGTATTTGACCTTGAAGAAGATTTCATAAACTGTGTTATTGACTACTTTGTCAGCACATATCTTGACGGCAAAACTCCAAACCCATGTGTTGAGTG
>JAZQVQ010000306.1:0-4580 GCA_045631825.1 Eubacteriales bacterium
TCAAGGGTTAGCCCTGCTACTCTAAAAAAGAACCTGGCGTTGATCAACGCCAGGCCTAAAAAAGTTTTAAATTTTAAAAATCCACTAGATTTATTTGAGGATTCTATCAATAAGTGTTGCACTTAGTTTGACAAATCATCAATACACGAAGTTAAACAAAGTTTCCGGATCCAACAGTATTTCATTATCGTCGTGACCTGTAGCAGTATTTGCATCAATATTGGTATATGATTCAGGAACGTTTCCAACGATAATAGTTTCAGCGATACAAATATCATTACTGACCGATGTGCTTATTTTGTTCAAAGCGGTGAGAATAGATATTTGTGCACGCACTGTCAGAATTATCTGGTGTCTTGTCTGGTTTATTCCAGCAGAAGAAATTTCATTATTAATTTCAGTTGCAACACTTCCCACAGGAATTACATTTACCAAAATTTTCGGACCTCGTCCCGAGAACAATTCACTCGAAAAAATTGTTCCAAGCGGAACTGTAACTTTCATTTGTTTTACGTCTTTAAGTCTTGATAGAATTTTTAATGACAAATCGGATTTAAACTTGTTAATTTCAATTATGTTGATTTTTAAAGCTGATACCCTTCCCTGCTCACCTTTTTCAAAGTCAACAAGCTTGTCGTATGTAATGTTTGATTTTTCAATCAGCTCGTTTATAACCGAGCTGATTATAAGTGAACATTCGGCTTTGACAGTTTGTTCTGATATATCAACAACGACTTTTGAAAGTTTGTATTCAAACATCAGGAAAGCTGCTAAGCACAATATAAGAAGAAGCAAAAGTATAATTATAATTTTTACTTTTTTGCGTTTTTTAGAATGTATACTCAAACCCAACACTGTCCTTAAAAATAAAGTCGTAATATATAATATGTCTGAGTAGTATTAATTTACACAAAAAATAAATGCTACAGAAGAAAACTGTAACGTTTATTTATTATCTATTGCTTATTTTGTGCCGAATATTCTGTCACCGGCATCACCAAGACCGGGAACAATATAACCATTTTCGTTGAGCTTTTCGTCAAGACATCCGCAATAAAGTTCAACATCTGGATGATCTCTTGTTATACGTTCAACACCTTCGGGAGCAGCTATTATGGAAATAAACTTGATGTTCTTACATCCTCTTTTTTTGATAAGAGTTATAGCATCAGAACCCGAACCACCTGTTGCAGGCATTGGATCGAGAATTACAACAAGTCTGTTGTCAATGTCTGCTGGTAATTTGCAGTAATATTCGTGAGGTTCAAGTGTTTCTTCGTCACGATATAGACCAATATGCCCAACTTTTGCGGAAGGAACAAGAGCCAAAAAACCGTTTACCATACCAAGTCCCGCTCTGAGTATCGGAACAATTGCAAGCTTCTTTCCTGAAATCATTTTAACTTTAGCAGTTGTTATGGGTGTTTTTACGTCTACCGTTTCCATTGGCAAATCTCTCATTGCTTCATAGCCCATGAGCATTGCAATTTCTTCAATCAATTCTCTGAATTGTTTGCTTCCTGTTTTTTCGTCTCTTAAAATAGAAATTTTATGCGTTATAAGGGGATGATCAAAAATTGTAACTGATTTTTTCATGGATATACACTTCCTTCCATTTTTATCATGTAATATTCTACTAAACATTAATAGAATTTTCAATAGCAGGTTGTATTTGTTTTCAAAATATACATTGATTGTTCATTTAATTTAAATTCGTGTAAGTTGACAAAAGGTGCTTTTAATTTTATAATTATATCGAAAACTGCAAAGGAATAAATTATATGAGATTAGATACATTTTTAACTGAAAACGGATATTGTGACAGCCGAAACAAAGCAAAAACCGTTATAGGACAAAACAGAGTGCAGATTAATGGTAAAATTGCAAATAAAGCATCACTGATTGTTTCACAACAAGATGAAATTATTATTCTCCCCTCCTCTGTTACCGAATTTGTGGGTCGTGGCGGATTAAAGCTTGAACACGCTTTAAAAGAGTTTTCCATTGATGTTAAAGGTAAGGTTTGCGTAGACATCGGTGCTTCAACTGGTGGCTTTACAGAATGTCTGCTCATAAATGGAGCAAAATTTGTTTATGCTGTTGATTCAGGCAAGGGACAGCTTTCGGAAAAATTAATAAACAATCCAAAAGTCAAAAATATGGAAAGTACAAATGCAAGATTTTTAACAACATCTGATATTGATGAAAATTTTGCACAGATAGTTACAGTTGATGTATCATTTATTTCGCAGACACTGATTTATCCTGCGATTTTAAGCATCACCCAAAAAGGTGCTGATGTTATAACGCTTATAAAACCCCAATTTGAAGCAGGACGTGCTTATCTTGACAAGCATGGCGTGATTAAGGAGCAAAAGGTCAGGGAAAATGTCGTAAAAAACATAATTTCCTTTGCACAAAGCTCGGGATTTGAGTATGTTTCTCACTGTCCAAGCCCGATTGTCGGCACAAGTGGAAATATCGAGTATCTTTTACACTTAAAAAGGTAATATTTTTTGTATATTTTACAATAATATATTGAATATTTATACATAATGTGTTATCATAATACTATTAAACTTTGGAGCTGAGTTAAATGCTGAGAATTTCAATTTCTGTAAATCCAAATAAGGACAAAAATTTAAAAAATACTATTTTTCTCTTGAATTTGTTGAAAAAGTATGACAATATTAAAGTTCTTATGTCAGATACCCTGACTCACCCCTATGGCGACAGAGATGCCATTTCAACAACACTTTTAAATGAATTTTCGATTGAATATTTACCCGAACACGTAATGTTCAGAAAAGCAAATATTTGCGTGGTTTTCGGCGGTGATGGAACTATACTTAAGATTGCAAAAAAAGCATCTCAGAGCGGTGCATATATTTTAGGTATAAATCTCGGTCGCATCGGCTATATTGCCGAGCTTGATGTAAACGAAATATCTTTAATAGAAAGAATACTGCACATAGCATCTCCCGACGAACTTCAGGACTTTGATGATGTCACAATTGACAAGAGAATGATGCTGAAAGTAGAGATTGTTCACAACGAAAACGTCGTATTTACGGCAAACGCACTTAATGATGTTGTTATATCAAAAGGAGCAGTTTCACGTATGGCGGGACTCAAGCTTAAGCGTGACGGTAAAAACATCTGCACTTATCGTGCCGACGGTATAATTATATCGACGCCAACAGGCTCAACGGCATACTGTATGTCAGCCGGCGGTCCTATTATCGATCCGAGACTTGAGTGTATCTGTGCAGTTCCGGTATGTCCGTATATGTGCGTAAATTCCGGTGCTATTATGTTTTCAGATGATTCTGTTATAGAGATAGAATTTAAAGCGGATAAAATAAACGAGGCATTTTGTACGGTTGATGGCAAGGGTGCAAAATCCATTACCGACGGAGATATAGTACGTATAACAAAATCCCCTCATTATACTAAACTTATCAGACTCAAAGACAATGATTTTTACGCTCTCTTAAATAAAAAAATGAGTGTTGCCAATAACAATTACGAATAAAGTGGTGGAATAAATAATGAAATCTCAAAGACATTCCAAAATTCTGGAACTTATCAATAAATATGAAATCGAGACGCAGGAGGAATTGACACAATACCTTGCAAAAGCCGGTTTTGTTGCAACTCAGGCAACCGTTTCCCGTGACATAAAAGAACTTAGACTTATAAAAATCAGTACAGGTGAAAAATACGGCAGGCAAAACAAGTATAAGTATTCAACAAACTCATTAAATACCGAAATCGATACACGTCTCGGTGCAAAATTCAAAAACATCTTGTCCCAGACTGTTGTCAAAATAAACTGTGCAGGTCATATTGTTGTACTCAAAACTTATGCCGGTATGGCACAGGCTGCGGCTGCTGCAATTGACGCACTTGAGGTTCCTACAATTTTAGGCACTGTTGCCGGCGATGATACAATTATAATTGTCACAGTAACAGAAGGCGATGCCCAGGAATTTATGAAGAAACTTTCAAAAAGCCTGAAAGCTTAAAGAATAAAGGAGTATTGACTGATGCTTGAATCAATTCGTATTGAGAACGTTGCTTTAATAAAGTCAATTGATATAAATTTTTCTGAAAATTTCACGGCATTTACAGGACAGACTGGTGCAGGTAAAAGTATTCTGATTGATTCAATCGGGTTTATTTGCGGTGCTAAAACATCAAAAGAGATTATACGTACAGGTGAACAATGTGCTGTTGTGAGTGCTATGTTTTCAAATTTGAGTTCCACTGCCCTATCACACTGTAAGGAGCTCGGTGTTGAGCCAGATGAAGATGGATATTTATACATATCAAGAACAATGAACGCAGATGGGAAAAACGTTGTGAGAATCAATTCTCGTCAGGTGCCTTTGTCTTTGCTTAGAGAATTATCTCCCATTCTAATAAACATTCATGGTCAACACGACAATCAGGAATTACTTGTCAAAGAAAAACACAGACAAATTCTCGACAGATTTGCTGATAATTCTGACATTTTCTCAGAATATAAACAAGCATTTCTCAATTACAAGTCGGATCGTAGCCATGTCGTTCTGTGA
>JAZQVQ010000307.1:0-7317 GCA_045631825.1 Eubacteriales bacterium
AAACTAATAAAATTGATTTATTTTTATATTTCATAATCAAACCTCCTTGTAGGTCTGATTTTAGTATGCATTTTTTATTTAAAATTATAATGGAAATTTATACAAAAAAACTTCGGAATTACTCCGAAGTTTTTTATTGATTTTTATTTACGCCAGATATTTCTTTATGGATTCAGGTATTTTTTCTACCTCAACAGATGCTGTAACAGTAAAGTTTATGTTTTCTTTTTCAAACTTAGGAATAAGGTGCAATATGAACTTTTCAAACTGTTCCATATCATCCTTACAAATTTTAAGTGCGGAATCTATAAAAAGGTCTGTTATGTCGTGATTAGCGGAAAGTATACCACATACAAATCCGTAAAGCTTTTCAGCATTGTCAACTTCATAAAGTGCTGTATCAATAAGTCTTGTATGATAATTGATTTCGTGAATTAATTTTGTACCCTGTTCCAAGCAAACAACGCTTCCCGTTGTCGAAGTTTGTGCGGTATTAACCATTTCAATAAGATGCTTGGTCTTTCCCGAGCCTTTAAGTCCTGCGAAGATTTTAAACATAACAAATTCCCCCTGTTTTTAATTTTGCCAAGCTATTTTTTATCTACTTGACTTTTCATTTATATTTTACACTATAAAGCTCCGATTGTCAATAACCTTTTTGCATTTTTGCTTAATTTTTTCTGATATTTTTTTTAATATTGTGCATAATATACAAAAACCAGCAGTAATAAGTCAAATATTTTTTCGATGCTCGTGTACACGTATTTGATTTTTATATTTTGTGGAGGAATATACTTATGAACAACGGATTAAATGTCCGATACGGACTTTTCACTGCCATATGTATGGTTGTCGGGATTGTAATAGGTTCAGGTGTATTTTTCAAGGCACAGACAATTATGCAAATTACAAACGGAAATTTACTTCTTGGTATTTTTGCGTGGATTATCGGTGGACTTATTATGCTTGTATGTATATTAGCTTTTTCAAATATGTCACAAAAATACTCAAAAGTCAATGGTATTATTGACTATGCAGAAGAAATAATAAGCAAAAAATATGCTTATTATCTTGGTTGGTTTTTGACGTTTATATACTATCCGTCTTTGACCTCTGTTTTAGCGTGGTTAAGTGCAAAATACACTCTTACCTTCATAACACGTGTAAACCCTTCCTTCCCTCTTTTAATACCCGCTTCCCAAGGTGGTACAGAAAATTCTCCCGAATGTCTTATACTTATGTTTGTTTTTTTATGCTTAGCGTATGCTACAAACACACTTTCCCCCGCTCTTGCCGGCAAATTACAAACATCAACCACAATAATAAAAATGATTCCACTTATTCTTATGGCAGTTATCGGCTCGATTTATGGTTTATTAAACGATACTCTTATACAGAACTTTAATAATACATCTGTCATTCAATTTAGCAGTGGTGTGTTTGGCGAAAACATCTCTATATTACAAAGTATTTCAACAAATCCACTTTTTGCATCAGTTTGTTCAACAGCTTTTGCTTATGACGGCTGGATAATTGCTACAACAATAAATGCCGAGCTTCGTAATCCTAAAAAGACACTTCCTCGTGCAATGATAATAGGCTCTGTAATTATAATTTTAACTTACATTTTTTATTACATCGGGCTTGCAGGTTGTGCATCGGCAGAACAGCTTATTAAAAGCGGGGCTACGATTGCATTTATCAATATTTTCGGAAATTTTTTCGGCAACATTCTTAATTTATTTGTTGCAATTTCCTGTCTGGGAGCTCTTAATGGTCTTATGCTTGGCAGCATACGTGGGATGTATTCACTTTCTTCGAGATGTTCAGGAAAGGTGTTTGACACATTCACGTCAGTCGATACCAAAACCAACATACCCGGCAATTCTTCTGTAATGGGACTTTTGGTTATTGTTCTATGGGCGGCTTACTATTATATAGCCAATGTATCAGGAAACGGCAGAGCCTGGTTTGGCAGGTTTTGTTTTGATTCATCCGAAATTCCCATTATCAGTATTTATGCGTTTTACATTCCCATATTCTTTATGTGGATTAAAAAATCGAAAAAGGAGAATTTTATTAACAGATTTATATTACCAAATTTAGCTATATTAGGCTCCTGTTTTATGATTTCAGCCTGCATCATAAGCCACAAACTAGACAATTTATACTATTTAATTGTTTTTTCTGCCATTATGTTTTTGGGAAAGATTTGTAAACCCGAAAATTTTAAATAGGTCACTTAAGGCATAAAACACATATGCTTTCAGTATAATGTTATACAAATCTATAAAGCAGGTGTTATTATGAAAAACTCTATTGGGTTATTGAATCTTGTTGGGTTCACCTTTGTTTCAGCAGCCAGCACGCTTCTTCATTTCCTATTTGATTGGACAAACAAAAGTATTTTTGTTGCCTCCTTTAGTGCAGTCAACGAATCAACATTTGAGCACATGAAAATATTGTTTTTCCCTTTATTTATTTTTGCAATAGTACAGAGTTTATTTGTATCAAAAGTGTACCCACAGTTTTGGTGTGTAAAACTAAAGAGTATTGTCCTTGGGGTTGTTTTGATTCCCATACTGTTTTATACATACAACGGTATATTTGGTGTTTCTCCGGCACTCATAAATGTTTTAATCTTCTTTATTTCAGCAGCTATTTCCTTTATTTATGAAACCAAAGCTTTGAAAAATGAATTTTGCAAATGTCCTTTTCCTTACATTTCACTAATTTTGCTATGTGTAATAGCTTTTACCTTTATGGTATTTACCTTTATACCGCCTCAAATCCCCTTATTTCTTGACCCTGTTACAAAAACTTATGGTTTACAATAAAGCACAAAAATAGAGTGGAATCCCCACTCTATTTTACTGAATATTTTTAACCTTCCATCTGTTTTCCCAGAAACGCCGCTGCTGTCTGTATAAGTTTAATTTCGACATCACTGGGGTTATTATCAGAATCATCGGGGTAAATACTTGCTACTGAACCTATTATATCACCCTGTGCTATTATTGGTGCTACACATGATACTCTGAGTTTTTCGTTCCCGTCAATTACAAAGAAAGGCTTTTCACCAGAATTATGACAATACATTTGTCTGTTTTCCATTACGTTTTCTATTTCTGTTGACACCTTTTTGTCTGCACATTCTTTTTTTGATACACCTGCAAACGCCACAACTGTATCTCTATCGCATATTATTATAGGATACGTACAAGTTTTATACAAAGTCTCTGCGTACTGCGAAGCAAAACCAAGAAGTTCGCCTATGGGTGAATATTTCTTGAAAATAACTTCACCATCCCGGTCCGTGAAAATTTCAAGCGGGTCGCCCTCTCTGATTCGCATTGTTCTTCTTATTTCTTTAGGAATGACGACTCTCCCGAGGTCATCTATTCTTCTAACTATTCCTGTTGCTTTCATATATAAAAATCTCCTTTGTTTTCGTTGGTTACGATTATATTTTATGTAAACAAGGGATTTTTATGTAATGAAAATACTGGGAAAATTTATACAAATATGTCGTAATCAAAATAATTAAATATGTATTTTGGTTGACAAAAAAACTAGACAGTGGTATAATAAAATTAAACAACATATAACATTTTATCATTGAGGTCGAATATGAAAATACAACTTATTTCAAATGTTAGCTGTTATCGTGAAAAATTCATGATCGAGCATTATATTCGAAATTATGATCTGTTTATACTCTGTGGAAAAGGGGTCTTTGTCGTTAACGAAAATGGTAAAGATTACACGGTTCACGAAAATCAAGGTTTTTTTTTCAAAAAGAACGTCTTTTTTCACAGAATAATCAAAGAACCAGCCCAGCTCTTCCTTTTTCGCTTTGTCTCGGACAGTGAAGTTTTCCGTAGCAGTTATATAACCTTTTGCGATACTGCGAGAATAAAATCCACAATTTCTATGCTCGAAAACCTTGATAAAAAAGAGGTAATTGACGATTTTGTTTTCCGCAAACATCTTTTCAAAGATATTGTAAATCAGTACCTTTTTGAAAACAAAATCAACACAGATTTCCTCGAAAAGCATGATCTTGTTATGGAACGAGCTGCCAATGCAATATGCGACAGCATAGAGAAAAAAATGCCCTTGACTGAAATATGTGAAAGCACAGGACTTTCTTATGTACAGTTTATTAGACGTTTCAAGGCTTATACAGGACTTTCGCCGGCGAACTATCTCAAAGGATTGCGTATACGTCGTGCTAAGGAAATGCTTGCGGAAACCGACCTTCTCATAAAGGATATCGCCACATACTGTGGTTTTGAAAACGAATATTATTTCAGTAATTACTTCAAAAACAATACCGGAATGTCACCGTCTGACTTCAGAGCCACTTTAAATTAAACCGGTATTTGTTAACTTACCAAATACACAAATCTGTTTCACAAAAGCATACAGAAAAAGGATTGACTTATAGTCAATCCTTTTTTGATAGTACAAGCATTTGTGCAGGATTTTCTCCAGTTGGAAGTACAATCTTTTTATCTTTTGTCTTATAAACGATATCGCTGAACAGCTCGGTAAATTCTCCATCAAACGGCAATGTTATTGTCGTTTCTTCGTTCTTTGTATTATATACTCCGTAAACAAGTGTATTTACATAGCAAGCTACTGCATTTTCTGTATATATATGCACACCCGCCTCACGTGCAATTTCGCGAAGAACCACATCAGACAAGTTTCCAAGTCCACTGTAGTAAATTGTATAATCATTTACTTTCTTCTTTGCAACAGCACATTTTCTGCTCATCGAATACCTACCCAGAATTTCCGTATTCTTATCTTCTACGTACAGTGTCGGTGTCTTTGCCTGTACATAACCATAAGTAGAATCAAGGCAGTTAATTGTATTTTCATCCTCTGCAAGCTTTTTGATGTTCATTTCGGTCAGGTCACAAACTCTTTCAAGCGAAAGTTCTGTGTCCGATGCATAGTCACAGGCACCCACAAATAGAACAGATCTGCCATTTTTCTTTATAACTGCATTTATACATTGTCTCTGCTCTTCAGTAAGGTAATATGCATCAGGGAATATAAACAATTTATACTTATCAGGATTGATTCTATCTATATCTCCAAGCGAATAAATATCGTATGGTGCACCCATTCTTGCAAGAGCGTCTCTCTGATTACAAAGACATTCCGTATTGATTTCACTGACTTTATTGACGTAATAGAGGGACTCACAGCTGACGAACACAGCAATTTCACTTGCCGATTCAGCTTTTCGGTCAACAAGAGAAGCTGACTTTTTAACATTACTTGCCACTTCTTCCATAAGACCATCATCGTAAAACCAACCCTCAAGCATATCAAACCACCACATACCGGTTCTTTTTGAGAGTCTTTGCATCAGTTCACGACGCATTGCATCTGTTGTCTGTTTACGTGTTTTAAGAATATCTTTACGATAAATACTCATTCGTGTCATTGCGTCCATTGTGTTTTTCTCAAGACAAAGACGACGTTTATTATTATCAAGGTTTGGAACAGTAAAAGTCATATGGTCAAAGGAACAATAATACATCATTCCGTCAAGCTCAAGGGTGTCACACAAAAGCATATTTGCACAAGCATCATCATAACCACGGAACTGATATGACGATGGTGTCGCAATAAGGTCTATATCAGAGCTTCTGTAAACCTTATCAGTTTCAATATGCCCACGGTCCCATATTCTTGTCCCGTCAAGCTCCATAATATAGCCATAGAATATACCAAGAACCTTTTTATGACAAAGAGCCTTTTGTGCCTCATGGCAATAATAAAGCACTGTATCAGCAATAAGATTATGATGGAATTTTCTATAGCTTATGAGGTTTTTATCAGCAACGGGGTCAAGGAATACTTGTGATGGATCTTTTTTGAGTTCTGATACATCAGGGATAACAGCATTCTCATCATTCATATATTTTTTATATGCTGCAAGCTTTATTGGATGACCTTCTTCGTGGTCATCCTCTGAAAACCACTCTGTTGTGAATCCGCCGAGAAGGAAATATCCGATTATTATATCGTTATATTTCTCTTCCATATGAGAAATTGCCGCCCTTATATAATCTGCGGTATCCTCTCTCCATTTTTCATCGGCAGCTATCTGTGAAAGGTGTGTAAAAGAACTTGGTCTTCCTGGATTTTCGTCATGCCACCACTTTCTTGAGTCCACATGAAGATTTACAAACAAGTATGTACCAGGAGCATTTTCTTTGAAAAACTCAATCTGCTTATCAAGATTATCAAAGTTGTAATCCTTATCGCCAAACCAGGTTTCACCAAAAAGTGAATACGGAAGTCCCAATGCTGAAGTGAGGTTTGAACAGTAAACCTGCAGAGTCGGAACACCTGCTTTGTAAAAATCTCCTATATTATTTTCAGTCGGACGAAAGGTTTTCATTGAAAGAGAATCTACTACTTTACCGACAACGGCAATATAGTTTTTCCCATTATGTTTAACTATTTTAGATTCCATATTACATTACATTTCCTTTCTTAACAATACTACAACCGGGCTTATTTGTCGGTAGTCATAATTCTGTTTATTGATTCCACAACAACTGCTCCGTTATAATCATTAATTGATTCAAAATACACCTTTGACAGAAAAAGCTCATAATTTGCTCTCTCATAATCAATATTACAAAGATTTGATATAATTCTGGTTGCTCTGTCTATGAGTTTCTTGTTTGAAATATTGACATATACCATATAATTTCCACGAATTCTTCCTATTTTTGCCATTGTTGCGGTGGACATAGTGTTTATCATTATCTTCATCGCCAGGTGCTCGAAAACTTTAAGCTTGGTTTTATAAATTGATTCTTTATCCGGCGAAATTGTCATTACTGTATGATTTTCAAATGACTTGGCACACTCGAAAAATTCTTCAGGAATATTATCGTCAAGACCTATCCATGTGGCAAGGGTATTTTTACCTTCCCTTTCCGCACAAGGCTCACATCCAATTTCAAACTCGTACAGTGCTCCTTCATCAATTTTGGGAATCCTTACAATATCCTGTTCTTTTATCCCGATTTTTTCATAATCAGCTCTTGTATATTTAATACACCTCGGAGGTCTTCCAAAACAGTTTGTCCATGCCGATTTAGTATCAAGCAGTGGATTTTTAACAAACGACCACGATGGAATGAAGTGAACCCCAAAGTTTAGACAAAATTAAATATTAACTTGCTTGTGAATGAGTTCGGTATTGTACTGGACTCATTCCTTTTAGTTTCATAGAAATTCTTTCGTTGTTGTAATAATCAATATATCTTTTTAATTCAT